>JAAYWX010000199.1 GCA_012516225.1 Clostridiales bacterium | reverse complement strand
TTTTTATATTTTTATCTGTTTTTATAATCCGAAAGGAACAATTGAAATATGGACGAAAAAACAAGCAATTTTATCCACGAACTGATTGATGAGGACTTAGCAGAAGGCGGAGCATACGAGGGAATGAAAGTTCACACACGCTTTCCGCCGGAGCCCAACGGTTACCTGCACATAGGGCATGCCAAAGCTATATTTATCGACTTCGGTACCGCTCAGAAATACGGCGGTCTCTGCAACTTGCGCATGGATGACACAAACCCTTCTAAAGAAGATACGGAGTACGTTGACGCCATTAAAGAAGACATACGCTGGCTCGGTTACGACTGGGAAGACAGGTTCTATTACGCATCGGACTACTTTGAAGATATGTACGGCTTTGCTGTCGAACTTATCAAAAAAGGCCTTGCCTATGTATGCGAGCTTACTCCCGAGCAGACTAAAGAAATGCGGGGTACTGTTGGAGTACCCGCCCAGTCACCCTATCGTGACAGACCCATTGAGGAAAGTCTTGACCTTTTCGCCCGTATGCGCGCGGGTGAATTTGAAAACGGCAGAATGACCCTGCGCGCCAAGATAGACCTTGCCAGCGGCAATTTTAATATGCGTGACCCCGTTCTGTATAGGATCAATCATGCTTCCCATCACAGAACTGGTGACAAATGGTGCATCTATCCCATGTATGATTTTGCTCATCCTATCGAAGATGCCATGGAACACATAACACATTCGCTCTGCACACTTGAGTTTGAAGATCATCGTCCTCTGTATGAGTGGGTTATTGCCAATACGTCAGTCCCGTCAACGCCTCGCCAGATAGAGTTTGCCCGCCTTGGTATAAACTATACGGTTATGTCGAAGCGTAAACTCCGCAAATTGGTGGAAGAGGGCTATGTTTCCGGCTGGGATGATCCGCGTATGCCCACTCTCTGCGGTCTGCGCCGCCGCGGATATACTCCAGAGGCAATACGCACTTTCTGCGAACGCATTGGTGTTTCAAAAACCGCTTCAACAGTCGAGTATGCCTTCCTTGAGCATTGTCTAAGGGAAGATTTGAATGAAAGGGCCGCTCGCGTAATGGCGGTTTTGGAACCCGTCAGGCTGACGATAACAAATTACCCTGAAGGCAAGACCGAAACGTTCCTTGTTGAAAACAATCCTAACCGTCCGGAGGACGGTGAACGTGAAATCACCTTTTCAAGAAATTTATACATTGAAGATGAGGATTTCATGGAATCCCCCGTTCCTAAGTATTTTCGCCTTTTCCCGGGAAATGAAGTCAGACTTAAAGGCGCTTATGTTGTCAAGTGCACAGGATGTGTCAAAGACGAAAACGGCAAAGTAGTCGAAGTTCTCGCGGAATATGATCCCGAGAGCCGCGGCGGCGACCCAAAAGACGGACGCAAGATTAAAAGCACTATTCACTGGGTTGATGCAGATACCGCTGTCGATGCGGAAGTGAGAATTTATGACAATCTATTTTCAGACCCAGATCCGGACGGCGGCGACAAGGACTTTATCGAGTGCCTTAATCCCCTGTCACTGCAAGTCCTAAAGGGGTGCAAAGTTGAACATAGCCTCAAGGATGCGAAATTTCCTAATTCTTATCAGTTTATGCGCAAAGGCTACTTTTGCGTGGATAACCGCGACAGTTCTCCGGAACACCTTGTTTTCAACCGCTCGGTAGCTTTGAAGGATAGCTTTAATAAGTAAAGCAGTACGGAATTGGGGCTCTACCTGCTGAAAGACTGCAGCAGATATTTAAAATTTTTAATAAGTTTTTTAAGTCTCTTAAACTATAATCTTTCAGGTTCTTGTCATTGCTTTTGTTTTCAGACAAAATCGGCTTAAAACAAAAAAGCCTTGACTAATTTCAAAAAAAATGCTAATATAATCGGGCGTTACAAATTTTCAGCATTGATATAGGTAATCCCGATATGCGCGAGTGGTGGAATTGGCAGACTCGCTAGATTCAGGTTCTAGTGTGCAATAGCACGTGCGGGTTCAAGTCCCGCCTCGCGCACCAAAATAAGAGTAATCCCGCGGTCGTTTTTGCCGCGGGATTTTTTTCTTTTTTCTTAGTGTTTTCAATGCTTTGCGGGGTTTTAAGCTCTTTCAAATACTATAGAATGTTATTGAATAAAATAGCTTTCGTTAGCATTTTGAAAGCAAAAATGCTAATGAAAATGCTAACAAAAATGTCCTCTATGATTTATCATAAGGGGCTGTAAATATTTTTTGTATGGGCTATTAGGTTGCTGTTTTCTACATATTTTTACGATTTTATATTGATAAAAAATACTCATTCCAATATAATACAGAATTGTACAGAATTAATACTTTTAAAAATATATCCCCGCGCAGGGGTAAAGGCTTTATAAAAAATAGAGGGGAAAAATAGAATGGCAAAAGCAAAGAAAACCACCACATCGGAATCAATCGAGCAGGTGCTTTGGAGCTCCGCCGACAAGCTCCGCAAGAACATGGACGCCGCGGAATATAAGCATGTCGTTTTAGGTCTTATATTCTTAAAATACATATCCGACAGCTTTTATGAACTCTACTTTTGTATATTTTCTGGGCATAAATTGACCTCCTGTTGTAGTTTCTATTCTACAACAGGAGGTCTCTTTTTTCACCGTCCGTTTCCGCGGGTACAGTCCAGCCCACCGCTGAATACAGGGGTTTTGTTTTTTATAAGCTGTCATTTGGCAGTATTTTGTCAGCAATTAAAAATTGCCTGTTAATATAAAGTTGCTATCCAATACATTTCTCAGACGGATGCAGTCACTTTAAGCATGAAGATCACCAAGGAAACCCATTACTACATCTGACATTTTTTCTTTAGGCGTACATTCCGTAAAACGTATTTCCCTGCCCTCAAGCCCACTTAATGGTGAAGGTGCCTTTTTACCGGTAACGGCTGCAAGCTTTTCTATAAGCTGGGCACCGGGCTGCGAACTGTCTTCGCCCAGAGCTTCAAGCACACTGTCGCAAAATTTGAACGGACTTGCCGTTGAAACGATAACCGTAGGGAAAACTTCACCTGAACTGCGCATTTTCTTCAGCACTCCGTAAGCGTCTGCCGTATGAGTATCCATAAGATAACCCGTTTCCCGGAACAGATCCCCTATGCATTTTTTCGCTTCCTCATCGGAAGTATAGCCGCAGCCGTAATCAGCCTGAATATCCGCCAGAACCTTTGCGCCGACATCATACCTGCCGACGGCTTTAAGATCCTCCATCCAGCGTTTTACCGAAGCTGTGTCCGAAAGCATAAACAGCAGGCGTTCAAGATTGGATGAAATAAGAATATCCATAGACGGAGATATGGTTGTATAAAACTCCCTGTTGCGGTCATATATGCCTGTATTTATGAAATCGGTAAGGACATTGTTTCTGTTTGAAGCACAAATAAGCTTGCGAACGGGCAAGCCCATTTTTTTTGCGTACCAACCCGCAAGAATATCGCCGAAATTGCCGGTAGGAACACAGAAATCGATTTTATCACCCATTTTGATTTTTCCGGAATTAAC
>JAAYWX010000198.1 GCA_012516225.1 Clostridiales bacterium | reverse complement strand
CAGAAGGCAGCCGGAACATTATAAAGCTGTCTTGCCTCAATCGCACCAGCCGTTGAGTGATCCACTCTTTCGGGAGAACCTCGTATTCTCCTCTGAAATTTATCCGAATACTTTCCTATATCATGAAGCATACCGCATATGTAACCTGATTCGGCAGCCCCGAATGCAGAGGCAAACTCAGCAGATTTTTCCGCTGTACCCTTCAAATGCTCCAAAATGCTCTGCTCTCTACCAGTTTTGGGATCTATATGGGCAATATACTCCACTTTTAGACACCTTCTTTTCAATTGTGCTTATTAATATCCGATTTCGCCTTAATTTTCTCATAAAGAAAGTCCAATAAAACTCCCCTTTAAAAATATAATCTATATTTAGTTAAATTTTAGTTATTTTGAAATATAAAATTCCAATTTGACAAAAGTTACAATACATTTTGTAAAAACTAAAACGCTCCTACTGCAATCTTGAAGGATTGCAATAGGAGCACCTATTTTTTGTTAGAAAAACATTTAATTGTATATAAAATTCTCACAGGATCAACCTTTGGGAATTTTCTGTTTTTTCAGAACTTTACATCCTCTGCGGTGAGCAGCTTAAAGCCTTTTGAAGAAAGACACCCGAGAGCTTTCTCCTGATCATCGCACTTTAGTATTATCGTAGCTCCGCCGTTTATCGGCGAAACAAAACCATAGCTGTATTCAACCATTATGCCGCTGTCGGATAAAGCGGAAAGTGCCGCGTGCAGAGCTCCCGGAGTATCTTCAACCGCAAGGGCAAGCACATCACTTTCTATTACGGTCATTCCGTTGTTCCGAAGCGCGTTTAAAGCGTCCTTGCGTTTATCTACAATCATCCTGACAATCCCGAAATCAGAAGTGTCTGCAATGGATATTGCCCTTATGTTTACACCCGCTTCAAAAAGGACTCCAGTAATGTCCCTTATAGCTCCCCGCCGGTTTTCAACAAATACGGAAATCTGTTTAAGCAACATAGCTTTTCCTCCTGAATAATTTACCTGCGTGCGCTTGTCGATCACACGCTTTGCCTTGCCTTCAAACCGCTCTATACTCTTTGGTTCCACAAGCCTGACCTTCGCCGAAATGCCAAGTACGGAGTGTATGGCTTCCGTTACTTTCTGTGTCATCGCTTCAAGTTTTCTAACCTCATCAGTAAAGGTTTCTTCAGTCAATTCCACAAGCACCGTAAGCTTATCAAGATTTCCTTCCCTTTCAACTATCATTTGGAAAAACGGTGCAATACCTTCCATTTCCATCAGCACGGATTCTATCTGGGACGGGAATACATTTACCCCCCGAATAATAAGCATATCGTCCGTACGGCCGGCAGGTTTCATCATGCGTACAAACGTTCGTCCGCATTCGCATTCTCCCTCAAGCCGCATACCTACATCCCTTGTACGGTAGCGTATAAGCGGAAGAGCCTCTTTGGTCATGCAGGTAAAGACTATTTCGCCTTCAGTTCCGTCCGGAAGCTGTTCTCCTGTTTCCGGATCTATAATCTCAATGAAGAAATGGTCCTCATTTACATGAAGTCCATTCTGGCACTCGCACTCGTAAGCGACCCCGGGGCCGATCACCTCCGAAAGTCCATATATGTCATACGCCTTGAGATTCAGCCGTTTTTCTATTTCCCTGCGCATATTCTCCGTCCACGGTTCTGCACCGAAAAATCCCGCCTTTAAGGACAATTCGCTGGCGGAAATGCCGTTTTGCTCCATAAATTCCGCTATCGTCAGCGCATAAGAAGGGGTTGCAAGCAGAAACGTCGGCTTAAAATCTTGAAGTATTGTCACCTGTCTGCGTGT
>JAAYWX010000197.1 GCA_012516225.1 Clostridiales bacterium | reverse complement strand
GATTTATCTTTGAAATATTAATTCCCGCCGGGGCAGCGGCATTTGTTTTACGAATACCGCGCCTCCGCCGGGCAGAACGGCTGCCAAGGCCAAATCCAGCATCGTGTTCTATGAAAGCGAAGATTAAAACTTATTTCTTGACCATGCGGATTTTCTATTTACACAAAATCTTCCGATCTGCCCATCAAAAAAATCTGAAAAACGGTCTCACTCTCTCAGAAATCCGGAGCAATACCGCCTAAATCTAAACTATTCTACCACAGGACTTTTTATTCTTTGTTTGTTTTACAGGTAACAGTCCATATCAGCAGAGGGGTTTAATAGAATATAGTTATTATCTTTTCGCTCTTGCATATTCAATGGATTCTTTTCCGGTCATGTGATCGACATCAATTGCTATAATGCACGCCTGTGTACAGCCGCTTATTTCTTTATCTTTGGATTCTTCCGGCTGATCTCCCGAATACTTTTCAACCAAAGCTTTAAAAGCCTCCAGCCGTTCGTCACTTTCTGCAATTCTTGCTTTTCCAAATACAATAACACTGCGGAAATAAGTTGTATATTCTTTGCTTATTACCGTATCCTCATCAACAACTGCAAAAGATACTTTTGGATTATTTAAAATGGCATCTATTTTATGTCCGGCTTTTGCGGAATGAAAATAGATTTTATCATTAAAATACACATAGCTTAGCGGAACCGCATAAGGATAACCTTCATCGCCTAAGCATGCGAGAATGCCGTTCGTACATCTTTTCATTACAGATATAGTGTCTTCTTCTGACAAAATCTGTCTTTTTCTTCTCATTTCCCTGAACATTGTTTAATTGCCTCCCTTTCATATATAAAAATCTTAAATTACCAGAAAAAGCCCGGAAGATATTAGAAATATCTCCCAGGCTTTTATCCTTCCGTGTACACAGATACCCGTGCGTCTTATCTTGGTCCAGACCAGCTTTATAAAAACTGCGGAACCCTATAAAACTTAAAGCATTATAAACTTTTCCATAAAATTCACTTAGATTGGTTTTTGCTGCTTACGGCCGCTTGGGCAGCTGCAAGGCGTGCAATCGGAACTCGGTAAGGTGAACAACTGACATAATCCAGACCAGCCGAATGAAGGAATTTAATTGAGGAAGGATCGCCTCCGTGTTCTCCGCAAATACCGAGTGATATTTTGGGATTGGTGTTTCTTCCAGCTTCGCAGGCGGATTTAACCAGTCTGCCGACGCCGTCCGAATCAAGCCGTTCAAACGGATCCTTTTCAAAAATATTCCTTGAAAGATATTCCGGAATGAATTTTCCTGCATCGTCACGGGAAAATCCAAACGTCATCTGTGTGAGGTCGTTTGTACCGAAGCTGAAGAAATCAGCATACTGAGCTATTTTATCCGCAAGAACTGCCGCTCTTGGGGTTTCTATCATTGTCCCGACTTCATAGTGCATACTAATGCCGCTTTCCGCAATAATTTCATCTGCTGTCGAAACAACAATTTCTCTGACAAATGCAAGTTCCTTTCCGTCCACCGTAAGCGGAATCATGATCTCCGGAACAATTGAAATGCCGATTTCGCGGCTAACTTCGATTGCAGCTTCGATTATTGCCCTTGTCTGCATTCTTGTAATTTCAGGATAGGTAATCGAAAGCCTGCAGCCTCTGTGACCCATCATAGGGTTAATTTCATGTAGGCTTGCGGCCCTTGCTGACAATTTTTCATAATCTACGCCCATCTCGGAAGCAAGATTTCTTATCTCATCTTCATCATTCGGCAAAAACTCATGGAGCGGCGGGTCAAGAAGGCGTATTGTAACAGGCCTATCGCGCATAACTTTGTATATTCCTACAAAATCGCTTTTTTGCATGGGAAGCAACTTATCAAGAGCTTTCTGACGCTGCTCTGTCGTTTCCGAAAGAATCATCTGACGTACTACCGAAATACGCTCTGCTTGGAAAAACATATGCTCGGTACGGGTAAGTCCTATTCCCTCCGCACCGAACTTTAATGCGGCTTCAGCATCTCGCGGCGTATCGGCATTTGCCCTTACGCGCATGGTTCTGACCTCGTCAGCCCATGACATGACCGTTGCGAAATCACCGGTAATAGTGGCTTCAACCATTTTAATTTGTCCGATATATACATTACCCGTATTGCCGTCAATAGAAATGAATTCGCCTTCGCAGACTCTGTTGTTCCCTACTGTAAGATATCCCTGTTCTTCATTTATATTTATCGCGGAACATCCTGCGACACAGCAAACCCCCATTCCTCTGGCAACCACGGCTGCATGACTTGTTCTGCCGCCCGTCGCCGTAAGGATTCCCTGAACAACCGCCATTCCTTCGATATCCTCCGGACTGGTTTCATTTCGGACAAGAAGAACAGGACCGTTCTTGGCTTCTTCAACCGCTTTATCCGCGGTAAAGACAATGCGTCCGCAAGCTGCGCCGGGGCTTGCCGCCAGACCTGTCCCCACAGGTTTGTTTTCTTTGAGTGCGGTTTCGTCAAAGCGCGCATGGAGAAGGCTATCCAGCTGCTTAGGATCAATTTTCAGGAGAGCCTCTTCCTTTGTAAGTAACCCCTCTAAAACCATATCTACCGCAATTTTCAAAGCCGCCTGTGCCGTACGTTTCCCGTTTCTTGTCTGAAGCATATAAAGTTTGCCCTTTTCTATGGTAAACTCCATATCCTGCATATCTTTAAAGTGCATTTCAAGTTTTTTTGCAAGGGCTGCAAATTCTTCATATGCGGACTGGCTTACTTCTTTAAGACTTTCAATAGGCATAGGAGTCCTTATTCCGGCAACACCGTCTTCACCTTGAGCATTCATGAGGAACTCGCCGTAAAGCTTATTTTCACCAGTGGCCGGATCGCGCGAGAAGGCGACGCCTGTTCCGGAATCGTTCCCCATATTGCCGAAAACCATAGACTGAACATTAACAGCGGTACCCCACCATGAAGGTATATCGTTTAAACGTCTGTAAGAAATCGCCCTCGGAGTATTCCAGCTTCTGAACACCGCTTTTACTGCCTCTATAAGCTGTATTTTGGGGTCGGTCGGAAATTCTGAGTTTGTAAGCTCTTTATATATTTCCTTAAAACGCCCCACAAGGAATTTCATGTCATCGGTATCAAGCTCGGAGTCATATGTTACGCCCTTTCTCTCTTTGAGCTTTGCAATCTCGGCTTCAAAAGAGTTTTTGGGAAGCCCCAGAACAACGTCCGAAAACATCTGTATAAATCTGCGGTAGCTGTCATATACAAAACGCGGATTTCCGGTAAGCTGCGTGAGCGATTCCGCAACATCGTCATTTATTCCAAGATTTAAGACTGTGTCCATCATTCCCGGCATCGAAACCCTTGCTCCAGAACGAACGGATACCAGCATTGGAGAAGTTGTATCGCCAAAACGCTTTCCCGTAACTCTTTCAAGTTCGTCTACGGCATCAAAAATCTGCTTTTGGATCTCTTCGCTGATACGTTCCCCATTCTCATAGTAAAGCGTGCAGGCCTCCGTAGTTACAGTAAAGCCCTGAGGGACCGGCAGACCGAGTCTTGTCATTTCGGCAAGATTCGCGCCCTTCCCGCCAAGAAGCTCGCGCATTGCCCCGTTGCCTTCAGAAAACTGGTAGACATACTTTTTGCTCATAAATACCTCCTTAGCCTATTTTGTGTAATAATTATATTAGATAATTTTACGATAAATCCGCTTTGCAAATCTGTTCCCTATTATTTGCCCTAAAAATACGGAAAGACAGACATGTCAGCCTATTTGCCAACGCAAAACCTTTCAAAAATGCGTTCGGTAACGTCTTCCCTAACGGTTTTGCCGGAAAGCTCGCCCAAAGCAAGAATGGCATTTTCCGCTTCCGTAAGGACTATATCAGGTGTTGCTCCGGTTTTCATCGCCAAAATTGCCGCTTCAATCGAAGCAAGTGCCCTTCTCACCGCATCCGCATGACGGGAATTTGTAAGTATTTCACCTGCAGGAGCAGTCGGCAGGGGAAAAATTTGAGCCACCGCTTGTGCTAAGGAGTCAAGTCCCATTCCACTGATAGCAGAAACTTTGCATACTATTCCGAAGTTTTCTTCTATAACAGCCATATCAATTTTAATTGGCAAATCGCATTTGTTTATCACTGCAATCCTGTGGGCGGAAGATTTAGCCGCATTTATCGCTTCCATATCCTCTTGCGAAAGTTCTTCCGCCGCATCAAAAACTGCTAAAGCAAGCTCCGAAGATTCAGCCGCATTTTTTGCCCTTGCAACTCCTATCTTTTCGACGGGGTCAGCAGTGCTGCGAATTCCCGCGGTATCGGAAAGCCTAAGTTTTATCCTTCCGATGGTAACAGATTCTTCAATTGTATCTCGCGTTGTTCCGGGGATATCCGTTACTATAGCCCGTTCGAATCCAAGCAATGCATTTAAAAGAGAAGATTTTCCCACATTGGGACGCCCAATTATTGCGGTTCTGACCCCGCTTTTCATAATTTTACCATACTCAAAAGTATTGAGAAGAAGCTTAAGTTCCCTTCTCGCCTTTTCCAGAGTTTCCGAATATGATTCAATTTCAAAATCTTCAATGTCTTCGTCCGGATAATCAAGGACAGCATGATAATGAGATATTATGTCAACTATATTATTGTAAATTACGTCTGTTTTTTTAAGAATTGCTCCTCCGAGCTGTCCCGCCGCATTTTTTGCGGCTTCCTCTGTTTCAGCCTCAATGAGGTCGATAACAGATTCCGCCTGAGGCAAGTCCATTCGTCCGTTGAGAAAGGCGCGTTTTGTAAATTCTCCGGCGAGAGCCTGCCTTGCTCCTCTTTCAAATAAAGTTTCGAGGGCAAGCCTCAGAACTACCGGAGATCCATGGCAGTGAAATTCTGCGGTATTTTCACCTGTATAGCTGTTTGGCGCATGGCTGATCGTGCAAAGGCAGCGGTCAATTATACTCCCTTCCAAATTTCTAAGTACACCATAAACAAGTGTACGATCCGGATAATCCGACAGTTTTTTGCCGGAATGCGGGCTGAATACCTCACCTGCTATGTCTATTGCATTATCT
>JAAYWX010000488.1 GCA_012516225.1 Clostridiales bacterium | reverse complement strand
GTACAATACCGACAATATGGAATTAAAGGTTGGCAAGATTGATTTCGACTACTATGATGATGTTAAACTCAATCTTGGCAATGATGATGACGAAGACGATATCTTCACCGGCCCAATTACGGCTCCGATTAATGCGGCAGACGGTAGCATTGAAACTAAGAATGAAGACACAAATGCTACTGTAACAGGTAAAGTGGATGTAGATACCATTTCTGTTGATTCTGACTCTACAATCACTTTCAAGGATGATGTTAAAGCTGGTACTGTTGATGGCGACGGCACAATGGTCGTTGTTCCCGGCAAGCTTTATGTAAAAGAAAGTGCTTCCAGCACGAAGTTAAAGCTCGATGGCAATTTTGCCGCTGGTACAGTTGCATTCAAGGCTGATGCTGGCAATGTAGATGTTGATGATTTCGATTGCTATGGCTTTACACTTGAAAAGTCCACAGCGAGCAATGTAGATACCTTCAAGGTTAAGAGTGTAAGCTTTGATGGCATTCAGATCAACAAGACTTCTGCAAACATTGCGAAGGGTTATTCCGAGACATTCACAGCTACTGCTTATCCGAACGGTACTACCATTCCGGCCGGTTACACAGTTAAGTGGGATCTCGATGGCGGCAGCAGCGATGTGTTCTCCATGACCACAAATGGCAATACTGCAACTGTTAAGGTTGACAGCATCGATACTACTTTTGCAAGCCAGAACCATGCAACTCTGACCGCTACACTCTATGATGCAGACGGTTATGAAGTTGAAGATTACAGCGCTGCAAAGTGCGAAATTACAGCAATAGCTGTTCCGGAAGCAACGATTGACACAACAGATGACTTCTCTGTTGCTCAGGGCGCTACCTATCAGTTCAAAGTTACTTCTGCAACGGTTCCTTCCTTTACGGTTGGTACACCGGGTGTCTTCAATGTAGCTCTTGCTTCTAAGAATGGCAACGACTACTTCTACAAGATTACTGCAGTTGGTAAGGTAGGTTCTTCCGCTGGTATTTACCTCAACGGTACAAAGGTTTGCGTTGTAACAATTAAAGCTCCGGCTTTCACTTGCGACACAACACAGGATCTTACCGTTAAAGGTTCTTACCAGGTAAAGGTTACATCAACAACTACACCGACATTCGCTGTTGGTACAGCAGGTGTTTTCAATGCTTCTTTTGTAAAGAAAGTTGGTAACGACTACTTCTACAAGCTCACATCTGTTGGTAAGGTTGGCGCAAAAGCTGGCGTTTATGTAAACGGCGTTAAGGTTTTTGTAGCAACTGTTGGCTAAGTAATCCTTAAAAATAGGCAATCTCTTAATTCAATTATTACTATCTCAACAAAATAAGTTATAGTTGTATTTGCGTAGCGGCGGTTTGAGCGACAGCTCAGGCCGCCGCTTTGTGCTGGATTTTTAGAAAAGTATGTATACGGATTGATAACCCGTTGGTTCCTATTCTTCGGTTCCAATATCAGTTAAAATCGCTTTCAGTTCCGGATACGGCATGCTGTAGCGTTGGCTCAAGTAGCGAAGGGAGGCGGCAAGCTCGCCATCCGGCCCGCCATATTGCGCTATGATTATTTGCGCGAGTTTTGGATTTGTATTTTTTATATTAATGGGATACTGTAAACGTTTAATATAATTCCACATTAAGCTTTCCCCCCTTCGGTTACATCCCACGGCCATGGATCGGAAATCCATGCCCAACGGCTGGTCGTTGAACTGCTTTCATTCATCGGGCCGAAAGCGGCTTCATATTTTGTAATGAGATCAGCCGTTATTTTGCGGTATTCTTCAAGCTTTTGCGCTGCCGTGCAGTCGCCCGGGTGGGTGTCTAAGAAAATGTGGAGTTCCCACATTGCGAATTGGTAGGAACGAATTCTTCGTAACATTCTTTCCTGCTCATTCATTTCGCAGCACCTCTTCCCCCAAGAAATGGTTTGTCAAGATCTGGGAATATAGTGCCGCTGCGTAATCCTCTTTCTGGATCATATATTGTACCAAATTGCTGGAAAGGTACGTAAGCCATGGCAACGACGGTTACAGGCGGCAGCGGGGTCCGTGTAATCAGACAGGCATCCCCTTCCAGAATATTCATATTCTCCATTGATTTTCTCCTTTCTTACTTTATTGGGCTTATCCTAATCATATAATATGCAGATTTTGGACAGCGTGTGAAATAGGTAAGCTTTCCGAAAGAAGGATTCAGTAAATAAAAAAACGCAGGAGGAATGGTTCCCTCATGCGTTTTTTCGTTATTAGTTTAGCAAGTTCCGCAAACACCTTTAATGCAGCGAAGTAAATCCTCCAATGTGCAAATATCTTCACC
>JAAYWX010000196.1 GCA_012516225.1 Clostridiales bacterium | reverse complement strand
TGCTGATGTAAGCTCGTAAACGCGGGAAACGGGGCGCTGTTGCAAAAAACGGAACGTGAAAAGATGCGGGAAAGACTGCCGCAAAACATTTTATTAGCTTAAGGAATTATTTTATTATGAGGACACTGCGTGATTTACCACAAGTAACGGTTACCCGCAAAGCACAGGCGGCGCTTGAGTCCGGGCACCCGTGGGTATATGATACCGAAGTGATGACAGATACGGAAAAAGTGCCTAACGGTTCGCTGGTTGATGTCGTCAGCGAAAAAAAGAAATATCTGGGAACAGGACTTCTGAGCAAAAATTCAAAAATACGCATACGCCTTATATCCCGAAATGCGAACGACACTTTCGATGAGGCATTTTTTGAGCGCAGAATTCGTTATGCTTGGGAATACCGCAAAACCGTTATGGGCGATGATATAAGCGCTTGCCGTGTGATTTTCGGCGAGGCGGATCAATTTCCCGGGCTGACGGTAGACCGATACGGTGAGCTGCTTGTTACACAGACGCTTTCGTTTGGCATAGAAGAGCTGAAACCTGTTCTGTTTCCGCTTCTATATAAGGTTTTAACGGAAGACGGGCAGAAAATAATCGGAATTTATGAGAGAAACGACGTTTCGATTAGGGAACTTGAAGGGCTCTCCCAAAGTAAGGGATGGTTTGTGCAGGAAGGCTTTTCACCGCCTTCGTCGGCAGTGCAAATTATCCGAGAAAATGGGATAGAGTATGAAGTGGATGTGGAAAACGGACAGAAAACCGGTTTTTTTCTTGACCAAAAATATAACCGTCTTGCTGTTTCACGCCTTGCAAGAGGGAAAAAAGTGCTTGACTGCTTTACACATACAGGTTCGTTTGCACTGAATGCTGCACTTGGCGGAGCGGAACATGTCTGCGCGGTTGATATTTCCGAAAGTGCAGTTGAAATGGCAAAGAAAAATGCAAGAAGAAACGGTCTTGACAGAAGGATGGAGTTTATAACGGCCGATGTGCTCGACCTGCTCCCGCAGCTTGAAAAGGAAGGGAAAAAGCCTTACGACTTTATAATACTTGACCCGCCAGCCTTCACAAAATCAAGGAAAACTGTGGAAGGCGCAATGAGAGGATATAAGGAGATAAACTACAGGGCGATGAAACTGCTGCCGAGAGGCGGATATCTTGCCACATGTTCGTGCTCCCATTTTATGGACGACGGACTTTTCAGGAAAATGCTCAAAGCTGCCGCAAAGGACGCCTGCGTTGAGCTGAGGCAGATAGAAGCCCGGCAGCAATCTCCGGATCATCCGATTCTATGGAACGTTCCGGAAACGGATTATCTGAAATTTTATATTTTTCAAGTCGTATAGATTTGCATATAAGCAAGACACCGCTGGAATTTCCGGCGGTGTCTTGGCAGACAGGGAAATATGGTTTTCTATTCTGGCATTTCCACAGACCATGACGGAGTTTTTTCACCGTAAAGCCTGCAGATCCGCTTGATGTCATTGACAAGAGCATCAACGTGCTCAGGCTTTGTTGCCCAGCTTGTCACAAACCGTACAGCAGTTCTGTCTCCGGGAAGCTCTTTCCAAACCGAAAAAGTATAGTTTTGCGAAAGTTCCCTCAGAACCGCCCCATTTATTATCGGAAACTGCTGATTTGTGGGAGAATCGTACAAAAAGCCGCAGCCTGCGCTGCTGAAGGCCTCTTTAATGCGCATTGCCTGAGATACGGCATTTTTGCTTATCTCAAGATATAAGCCGTCCTTAAAAAGAGTTTCAAACTGTATGCCGAGAAATCTTCCCTTGGCAAGCATTCCTCCGTGCTGCTTCATATGATAGCGAAAGTCGCGGTTTAGCTCATCGCTGCATATGCAGACCGCCTCTCCGAACATGGCGCCGACTTTAGTCCCTCCGATATAGAATATATCACATAAATTTGCGAGATCGGCCATAAAAACGTCGTTTTCGTCTGCAGCAAGGGCATACCCGAGCCTTGCGCCGTCCAGATAAAGCGGAATATGCTTTTCATCACAGACCCGCCTTAGTTCCATAAGCTCCCGCTTTGTATATATAAGCCCAGTTTCGGCGGGGTGGGAAATATAGACCATAGCCGGCTGAGGGCAATGCTCCCGTGAAGGATCCCGCCAGTGCTCGTCAATTATAGATCTTACCTGAGAGGCGGTTATCTTTCCATTTTCCGTCGGCAGCGTTATA
>JAAYWX010000195.1 GCA_012516225.1 Clostridiales bacterium | reverse complement strand
TTCCCTGAAATATGCCTTTGAAGGGCGCAACAAGGGAGAAGTTAAAATTATACTGACCCCGGGCGAAATTAATTCGACAATTCAGGTAATAGACGATGGGTGCGGATTCGATGTTAAGAATACGAGCCAGAGTTTGGGAATGTCCATAGTGAATTCGCTTGTAAAGGATAAGTTGCGGGGAAATCTTTCGATTGAGTCGGGGCCGCAGGGGACAACGGTTGCTTTTGACTTTAACAATCAGACAATTGACATTGCCGGCGTAACGTAGCGCTTGGCAATCAGCTAAGGCGATGCAAGCCTCAGCACAGGAAAGACCTTGTGCTGAGGCTTGCGTTGCTTTTTAGGGCATGATTGGCTTATGGAGATGAAAGTATGCATGAAGAAATACTGAGCGTTGGAGTTGACATTGGAACATCGACAACACAGCTTGTTTTCAGCCGCCTTATTATAGAAAACCAGGCGACAAGTTTTACGGCGCCGCGCATAAACATTGTGGAAAAAATTGTCGAATACCGTAGCGACATCTATATGACACCGCTTAAGTCCCCTACGGAAATAGATGCGGAAAAGATTAAGCGAATTGTAAAAGACGAATATGCAAAAGCAGGTCATCAGCCTAAGGATATAAGCACCGGAGCCGTGATTATTACGGGTGAAACTGCCCGAAAAGAAAATGCAAATGAAGTTCTTTCCGCATTGAGCGATATGGCGGGGGACTTTGTTGTGGCAACGGCGGGACCGGATCTCGAATCCGTCCTTGCCGCAAGGGGAGCAGGAACCGACATATATTCAAAAGAACGACGGACAGTTGTAGCAAACCTTGATGTGGGCGGCGGCACCACGAATATAGGAGTTTATGAAAAGGGAAAACTTGTCGGAGTATGTTGCCTCGATATAGGAGGCAGACTAATAAAAGTGGAGAACGGGATCATAACCTATGTTTTCCATAAAATCTCCGATCTTGCCCAAAAAAACGGGATCAAAATAAACGTCGGTGACAAGGCAGATACTGCAGTACTGTCACACATATGTGAACTGATGGCAGACCAACTTGCCCAGGCGATTGGTTGCAAGCAGATGGACGGCAGCCACTTAAGCCTTTATACCAATGACGGCAAACCTTTGCCTCAGGGTATAGATATAAAAGCGATAACCTATTCCGGCGGCGTCGCCGACTATGTTTACGGCCAGTCTGACGGAAATGTGTTCCGTTACGGCGATATCGGCGTGATTTTAGGAGAAGCTATAAGAAAAAATAAAGATTTGGCTAAAAAAGAGCTTCTAAGAGCGGTGGAAACCATCCGTGCTACAGTCGTGGGTGCGGGAACTCATACCACGGAGATAAGTGGCAGCACCATTTCATATGACAGGAAGAAACTGCCACTGAAGAACGTACCGATTATCAGAGTGTCCGAGGAAGAAGAAAAGTCGCTTGAAACATTTGAGAAATCCATACGGACACAGCTTGCCCTGTATAAGCAGGACGGGAAAATAGAACAAGTGGCTATCGCATTCACCGGAACCGGACGAACCGGATTTAATGAAATTCAAGCTTTGGCCGAAGCCGTTATCAGAGGGGCTCAGGAGGTGATAAACAGCCCATTTCCACTGCTGCTGGTAATTGAAAACGATATTGCAAAAGCCCTCGGACAAGCTATTTTGGTGAAACTTGAAAACAGAAAGGACGTTGTCTGTATAGATGGCATAGCGGCCGTTGGCGGCGACTATATCGATGTGGGAGAACCGATAGGCGCGGGGAGCGTGCTGCCGGTGGTAGTAAAAACGTTAATTTTCAATTCTTTATAAAAAAATGAGAGGTGAAGAACAGTATGATCCTTAGAACCAAACTATTTGGCCACTTCTACGAATTCAAATCCATTCGTGAAGTAATGGCTAAAGCAAACGAGGAAAAATCAGGAGACAGACTGGCCGGAATCGCGGCTGAAACCGCTGAAGAGCGCGTTGCCGCAAAAGTGGTGCTTTCGCACTTGACGCTTAACGATATCCGCAACTGCCCGGCTGTTCCGTATGAGGAAGATGAGGTTACGCGGATTATCCAAGACTCCGTAAACGAAACCATATTCAATGAGTTCAAGAATATGACAGTGGCGGAGTTCCGCGAATGGCTGCTCGACGAAAAGACAGATTCGGCTATGATACGCCGTGCGTCCCGTGGCATAACAAGTGAGATAGTTGCGGCAGTCTGCAAGCTTATGAGCAATCTGGACCTTGTTTATGCCGCAAGAAAAATGCGTGTTTCCGCCCACTGCAACACGACAATAGGTTTGCCGGGGACATTCTCATCAAGGCTTCAGCCTAACCACACAACTGATGACCCCAAGGGCATTATAGCTTCTGTTATGGAAGGATTGTCTCTTGGTTGCGGAGATGCGGTAATCGGCATAAACCCTGTTGACGACTCAACAGAAAGCGTCGCACGTTTGCTGAAAATGCTTGATGAGTTTAAGCATAAGTGGGAGGTGCCTACGCAGATATGTGTGCTTGCCCACGTCACCACACAGACGGAAGCTGCAAACAGGTTTGGTGCGCCCCTTGATCTTATGTTCCAGTCTATCGCAGGATCCCAGAAAGGCAACGAGGCATTCGGCCTTACGGCAAAAATGCTTGACGAAGGCAGAGCTACCATGCTCAGCCGCGGAACATGCACCGGCCCCAACGTTATGTACTTTGAAACCGGACAAGGCTCTGAGCTTTCATCTGAGTCGCATAACGGATGGGATCAGGTAACCATGGAAGCCCGCTGCTACGGATTTGCAAAGAGATATGAGCCTTTCCTTGTCAATACCGTCGTTGGATTTATAGGACCGGAGTATCTTTATGATTCCAAGCAGGTTATCCGAGCAGGACTGGAAGATCACTTCATGGGCAAGCTGACAGGCGTGCCGATGGGATGTGATGCCTGCTATACCAACCATATGAAGGCCGACCAGAACGATATCGAAAACCTTGCCACTTTGCTTGTCGCAGCCGGATGCAACTATATCATGGGTGTTCCTCAGGGTGACGACTGCATGCTTATGTATCAGTGCACCGGTTTCCATGAAGCGGCCGCTCTGCGCGAAATTTTCGGTCTGCGTCCTATCCGTGAGTTTGATATGTGGCTGGAAAAAATGGGATTTTCGGAAAACGGCAAGCTAACATCCAAGGCTGGCGACGCATCCGTCTTCCTGAGCAGATAAGAAAGGAGGCAAAGGTTTATGGAAAAGGATCTTAAAGCAATTATAGAACAAGTATTGAGAGAAATGAACATTACTCCTGACTCCGGGATAAGCTCCGCGGTAGCCGCAGCGGTATCAGCTTCCGGAAACGGCGCATCCAAGGCGGATGAAGAAGGAATAATCCCTGATGTGTCTGAAGTGGACATCAAAAAGCAGTACCTCGTAGAAAACCCGCAAAACAAAGAGGCATATGCCGAACTTAAAGCCTATGCTCCATGCCGTTTGGGAATCGGCAAGGCAGGGGCACGTTACAAGACGGATCCCATGCTTCAGTTCCGTGCTGCGCACTCTGCCGCACAGGACGCGGTTTTCAATGACGTTGATCAGGATTTTGTAAATAAAATGGGGCTTTTCACTGTACAGACCCAGTGCGACTGCAAAGACACTTACCTGACACGTCCCGATCTTGGACGTAAACTGTCCGAAGAGGGTGTGGCAACGGTAAAAGAAAAGTGCGTCAAAAATCCGACTGTGCAGATTTTTGTATCAGACGGCTTGTCCTCCGCAGCAGTTGCGGCTAATATAGGCGACCTGTTGCCCGGAATTCTGCAGGGACTCCAGAGCTACCGAATAGATGTAGGAACGCCGTTTTTTGTAAAATATGGACGCGTTGGAGTAATGGACCAGATTTCAGAAATTACGGGTGCGGAAGTAACCTGTGTCCTCATCGGAGAACGCCCCGGT
>JAAYWX010000194.1 GCA_012516225.1 Clostridiales bacterium | reverse complement strand
TCTTCCATCTGGTCTACTATGCGGGCAGCTCTTGCATAGCCAAGTTTAAGACGCCTTTGAAGCATGGAAACTGAGGCCTGCTTTGTTTCGAATATAATTTCGACAGCCTGAGGAAGAAGTTCGTCATAATCCGGTCCTGCTTCAGACATATCGGACTTTTCCCCTTCCGGAGAAGAGCTTTTCTCGTCCGCCGCAGCACGTTCTATCTGTTCGAGTATGTCTTCCCTGTACTCGACCTTTGCTCCCTCTTTGACGAAATTGATAACCTGCTCGCGCTCCTCATCTGATACAAAAGCTCCTTGAATCCGCAAAGGTTTTCCGACACCCAAAGGCGCATACAGCATATCTCCGGCACCGATCAGTTTTTCAGCTCCAGAATTGTCAAGGATTATGCGGCTTTCCATCGCAGATGATACTGCAAATGCTATACGGCTCGGAATATTTGCCTTCATAAGACCGGTGATGACATCCGCCGACGGACGCTGGGTAGCTATCACAAGATGCATTCCCGAAGCCCGTCCCATCTGGGCAATACGGCAGATGCTTTCTTCAACTTCTTTTGAAGCAACAAGCATTAAGTCCGCAAGCTCGTCTATAACTATTACCACACGAGGAATTGTCGGTTCACCTATGCTTTTTTGGTGGGCGTTATAGCTGGTAAGATCTCTAACTCCTATTTCTGAAAACAGCCTGTACCTTTTCAGCATTTCAACAACCGCCCACTGCAGCGCCCCGGCAGCCTTTTTCGGGTCAGTAACAACTGGAACGAAAAGATGCGGTATACCGTTATAAATCCCGAGTTCCACCATTTTGGGGTCAATCATTATCAGCCGTACTTCTTCCGGAGTGGACTTGTACAGCAGACTTAATATAAGTGAGTTCATGCATACGGATTTTCCTGAACCCGTCGTACCCGCTATGAGCAGGTGGGGAAGTTTTGCAATATTTCCGACAATCGGGTTGCCGCTTATGTCCTCGCCTAAAGCGAACGTAAGCTTGGACTGTGAAGCTTTGAACGCCGCAGAGTCTATAATATCTTTGAGATAAACCGTGCTGACAATTTTATTTGGAACTTCAATGCCTACTGTTGATATTTTATCCGGTATCGGTGCTATGCGTACGCTTGCGACACCCAAGGACAGGGCAAGATCTCCGGCAAGATTTGTTAGCTTTGCAAGTTTTACTCCCTGATCCAGTTCAATGTCATATCTTGTGACTGTCGGTCCCCGCGTAACTCCGGTAATGGTTGCGCTTACACCGAAACTCTTTATTGTGCTTTCAAGCCTTTCCCGGTTGAGGGCAACCTCTTCCCTGCCGTCCACCGTCCCTTTAACTCCCGATCTAAGCAGGGATATCGGCGGAAATCTGTATTCTTCCGTACCTTCATCAAGAGATTTTTCAATAGTTTTAGCTATTTCTTCAGTTTCCGCCTCGACTTCCTCCGGCGTAATTTTCTTTATGGCTGACTGCGTGCCTTGTGTTTTTCCGCTGTCACTCGAAATCTGCGTTACTGCGGCTCCGGTTACACCTGCAACCTTCGCCGCCTCTTCAATTGAAAGAGGTTTCACATTATCCGTAGGCATCGGGCTTCTGTTATCATCATAAACCGGAGAAGCGGCAGTATTTTCAATCTCCTGTGAAAGAACTTGATCGGGTGTTTTTACGCGCGGTTTTGAATTAAAAAATCCCGCTCTGCGCGGCGCAGGAGTCTCTTCCCTAACCGCGGCTTCTTCCACCGGAGAATCATCCAGCGGAATATCTATGGCCCTGCGAACTCTCCTGATCTCCGGAATATCCTGCCTTGCGTTTCTCTGCACAGGCTCTGCGGGTCTAAATTTTTCCGGCTCGGCAGATACGGTATCGACATATTCTCTATCTTTTTTGAAAAGGGAAATAAGCCTCGGAACAGTCATTCCTACGGCGCTAAGCGAAAAGAATACAAATCCTATCAGAAAAACCGGAACCGCTCCATATATGCTTACGGCTGACTTTAGCCCGTAAGCCGCAATTCCTGAAAGGACACCTCCGCTTGCCATTGCTTTTCCGCTTTCGTAGAGAACCTTTATTGTATTTTTTGAAAATTCTGTATCCGCCCCTGCAGAAAAAAGATGATATATGGCTCCAAGGCAGAAAGGAGTCATAAACGATGAAAGTGTTTTGAAAGCAACCGGTTTATCCTTGTCTAAAAACAGCGTGCATGAACACACAAGCAAAGCGGGCGGGAAAATATAGTATCCCCAGCCGAAAAGACTTTTTATAAAACCGCAGAAATATGTAATAAACCAAGCGTCCACATTAAAATAGCCGATAAACGAAAACAGGCTTAGAAAGAGGCATGCAATCGCTCCGGAAAGGCGCTTTGACGGATTCCCCGCAGCGCTGCGAGAGGAAACCGCTCTGCCGGCAGGTCTGGAAACCGTTTTTGCCGGAGCGCTCTTTTTGGCGGGCTGGCGTTTGGCAGTGGTTTTCTTTGTCGTTTGTGCCATCAGATTCACTCCATGCTAACGTATAATTGTAAGAACGATTGTCAGTATGCCCACAGCAAAACAGTAATAGCAGAATTTCCCGAATTTCCCTTTCTGGGACAGCATTCTTACAAGTTTGATGGCAAAGTATCCTGTAATGCCGGCTACTGCCATCCCGATAAGATATGCAGGTATGCGCTCTGCATCGACGCCGTCCTTTAGAGCGTCAACAAGACTCGCTATGGTTGCCGCAAACACTGCGGGAAGTGACAGAAGAAAAGAAAATTTCACCGCAAAGGTACGGTTAAGCCCTACGGCCATGCCGGCTGTAATTGTGGATCCCGAGCGGGAAATTCCAGGCAGAGTTGCAACCGCCTGACATGCGCCAATTTTGACGGCATCCCATACAGTCATGTTTTTTTCGTTCTTTCTGCCGTTTTGCATACGATCCGAAAGAAAAAGTATAAGCCCTGTAATCAAAAATGCGGCGCCGATAAAATAGGTGTTATTGGACAGTTTATATATACTGTCTTTGACCGGCAGAATAAGGAAAAGCGGGAGCGTAGCTATTATTATCATCAAAACAAGCCTGCGGGCAGGTTTGGGCTTTCCTTCGTCAGGTTTGGGGTGGCGTATATCTGAAAAGAAGCCGAGAACCTCTTTTATCATCTCCGCAATATCCCTGCGATAAAAAACGCATATCGATACCAGCGTTGCAAAGTGAAGAAGAACATCAAAAAACAAGTCCACTTCTTCCATACCGAAAAGATTCTGCATGACGGCAAGATGTCCGGAACTGGATATAGGCAAAAATTCTGTTATTCCCTGAATCAGCCCTAAAATCGCTGCTATTAATACTGACATTATAACCTCCGATAAAATTTTCAAAAACATTGTTAATCTGCTTCATCAACTGTCCTGCCGCACTTTAAGCGGCAAAAAATTAATTTTTCCCACGCTTACGATGTTACCGCTCTTTTTTTCTTCCTGCGTGAACGGTGGCGTCTTGGCGGGTGAATCTTTGAATTGTAAAACTCCTCCATTTTTGAATCGGCCTTATACATAATGCGGTTGACCGTCCATGTTTCGTCCTCCGCGGTGCGGAACTTGAGCCGTACCAGAAAATTCCCGTGAGTCTTGCAGGAACAAAGCGACATATACCTTCTGTCTCCCTGATTAACCCACCGTCCGCACTTCATTTTTTCGCCGCAGACGGGACAAAGTGGAGAAGATATCTCTTTGTCCGAAAAAGCGTCCGACCTATCATCATATCCGGTAAAAGCCCTGTGTTCAACAGCATCCGGCGCGTTTTTGCCTTCCGCGGCTCCGGAATGAACGGTTAAGACCCTTGATGCGGAATCGTAATTTTTAAGACCTTCTTCAAGATTAAGTTTCGAGCATATAAGGGCGGTATTGTAGGCATCCCCCAAAGCGTCATGCGCGACACGGGTCTGCTCGATATTGAAATGTTCCATTGCAGTCGCAAGCGCCGTCTGGCTGCGTCCTGCCTGCGTTTGTATATTGTATATGACCTGCAGGTTGACCCACCTGTCTATCCAGTCCCAGTCAAGATCATGGATAATGATATTCTGCTCCATTATCGCCTTGTCATCGCTGCCCCATGTTAGAAAAGTGCAGCCGTCTCCGCAGAACTCGCGGAATTTTGTGAACGCTTCTTTAAAACCGACTCCGCTTTCAAGCCTTTCTTTATCAAACCCGGTAAGCTTTTCCACTTTATATTGCATACGGCGGAAATAAACTGGTTTTACATCATTTTGAAACTCCTCGCCGGGCTGAAAATCATCTGTAAGTTTAACTGCCCCTATCTGTATTATCTCTCCTCTGAGACGTATCGGAAGCTTATTAAATACGGCGGACTGTGAGGACATAGCCTGGTTCCATTCCATGTCCATAACGACATAGCCCATCAGTTAATCCATTCCTTTCGGTTTTTATATATAGGCGCCGCTTTTCCCAAGCCGGTTTATAAATATGTTTTTCAGGAAAATCCCGGCAAAATGCAATCTAACAATTTGTTATTGTACCACATAACAGGCAATAAAGACAGCTTTTTTTATCGTCGGTTTTTAATTTTAGCACAAACTTTTTCAATCGCACATAATTTATATCTATACTTCCTCATTGACAGTATAAATAGGCTGTTGTATAGTGATACCAAATTTATTTTAAAAAATTTTGCCGCAAAAAGCAATAAATCACATAAACTGTATACCAATAGCTAAAAAACGCCGAAATTGCAGCCCTGCGGCCCATCCTTTAATTAACCGGCAAAAGGAGGAACAGCTTTGGCAAAGCTTAACCTGTCTCCTGTACATGAACCTCAAAAAATAAAAAGCTATTTAAAGCGCGAGTGGAAAGTCCTCGCTGCAGTTACCGTCACCGGAGTTCTTTTCAACGGCAGCATGCCTTATGCGGCTGTTCTTCAAGGCCGGCTCATAGATGCCGTGGCTTCCCGCTCCGCTCTTTCCGCCGTTCTGTATAGAGCCTTGATTTTTGCCGGCGCCGTACTTTTCATTCAGACTATGCGCGGACTCAAAAGATATTTTGTCCGTCTCTTTGCAAACCGTACAAGCGCTTCAATGCGCCGTATGCTCTATAACAGCATTATGTCAAGGGATATATCCGAGCTCTCCGGCATTTCCGCCGGCGAGCTTATGAATCGCGCGGTTGGTGATGTCGATATATGCGTTGAAGGTATGCGTAAGGTGCTGACAGAAATTTTCGATACCGGCGTTCTTATGCTGTCATACTTTATTACTATGCTGTCCTATGACCTTAAAACCACTCTTTTGTCATGCCTCTTTATTCCAGTCGCAATGTTTACGGCGGAAAAAATGAAAACCACCATTGAAAAATATACAAAGCTTTCACGCCTTCAAAGCGGTGCCGTATCGGAAATGACGCTCGGCAACATTGAAAATTCACTGCTTTACCGTGTAAACAGTGCTTTTGACCGAAAGCTTTCCGAATACGGCAGCGAACTTGAAGAACTTGAACGGCGTTCTGTAAAGGCAAACGTACTCGAAAACTCCATGCAGCCTGTTTACAATGCAATTTCGCTTCTCGGCATAGTGTGGGTGCTTGTCCGCGGAGGTGAAAATGTCGTTTCTGACATTTGGAGCATTGGAGATTTTACGGCTTATCTTGCAATTTTTACCGCGCTTTCCACGAAAGCAAGCAAAGCGGCAAAGCTATTCAACACATACCAGAAAGCGTCCGTATCTTGGGAAAGGATTAAGCCGAGTTTCAGAGAGCACAGCCTCCCGGATGAATCGGACAGGTTCGGCTTTACGGAAGCGACGCTTTCCTGCCGAGGGCTCGGTTTTTCTTACACCGGC
>JAAYWX010000193.1 GCA_012516225.1 Clostridiales bacterium | reverse complement strand
GTCCTGAATCGCTGAGCGTTTCCGTTTCCGACCGCCATTTCGGCGTTGGCGGCACAGGCATAGTAATGATAGAAAAATCGGAAATTGCCGATGCAAAAATGCGAGTTTTCAATGCTGATGGTTCGGAAAGCGGCATGGCGGGAAACTGCATACGCTGTGTCGGAAAATACTTGTACGACCGCGGCATAGTCCCCAAAACGGATATTACTATTGAAACCGCAAGCGGCATAAAAGAGCTTACGCTTTACTCATTCGGCGGTGAGGTGCGCTCTGTCCGTGTAAATATGGGCAAGGCGGAGCTTATGCCCGGCAAAATTCCCGTCAGACTTGACGGAAACAGGGTTATAGACAGAAAAGTCAAAGTCGCTGGCGGCGAATATTCGATAAACTGCGTAAATATGGGTAATCCGCACTGTGTAGTATTCGTGGAAAGGGTTGACCGTGTTGACGTAAGCTCTTTAGGTCCGCTTTTTGAAAACGACCCTCTTTTCCCCGATAGAGTGAATACAGAATTTGTGCGCGTTGTAAATAGGAATACGCTGAAAATGCGCGTCTGGGAGCGCGGAAACGGAGAAACTCTTGCCTGCGGAACCGGAGCATGTGCGGCGGTTGTTGCTGCGGTTGAAAACGGTTTCTGCGAAAAAGGCGAGGATATTACCGTCAAAGTTCGCGGAGGCGAGCTTGTGGTCAATTACACGGACGAGGCGGTATATCTGACAGGCAACGCAAGCCTTGTATATAACGGTACTGTGGAATATTGACGGACGTTAAGCCGGCTTTATGCCTATAAAAATTGTGATAGGATGACTCTGCGGTCATCCTATTGTTTTTTTGCCCTACGCTGATTTTTAATTATTATTTCGGAGAATGCGTTTTCCTCCGGGTTCCTAAGGAAATGAAATCTGCTTCCTTACGGATATGGACTAACCGGACGTAATAATTTTTCCGGAAGATTTCAAAAAATGCCTTGCCAGCCCCGCCGCAAACGGTCAAAAGTCCTCATCTCAGCATAATGTGTAGAGAATAAACAGTATTTACACGTTGTGGAAGGGACTGAAGTTTTATGAATGACCAGCGCAACTTGCGATATTTTTTGGGCGGGAACACTTGCTGCGGCTTTTTCTCCCTTTATAACAGCTTTGTATCTCTTGAAGACGGGGACTTTCTGTGGATTATAAAAGGAGGTCCCGGCTGCGGAAAATCAAGCTTTATGAAAATGATAGGCGGAGCCGCTGAAAGAGCAGGCTTATCCGTCGAATATGCCGTCTGTTCTGGTGACCCTATGTCGCTTGACGGAGTATATATTCCGGAACTGAAGACTGCGTATATGGATGGTACGGCACCGCATATCGCCGACGCCAATTTTGCCGCGGTCGATTCGGCATATATCGACCTTGGCGCATTCTATGACCATGAAGCTATATCGGAACACAAAAAACAGCTTTCACAGCTGTACGAAGAATGTCGTTGTGCATATGAAAAAGCTTACTCACTTTTCTCCGCAGCGGGAGCTATAAGGAAAGGCTGGCAGGAAAAATTTATTTCCTCTTCCGAAAAAGATTCTGCCCTGATGCGGGCAAACGGAATAGCTGTACGCGAGTTTGGCAAGAAGCACCGTCAGAAAGGCAGAATAAAGCGCCGCTTTTTAAGTGCGCTTACTTGTTACGGTCTTTATGGCTTCCCCGAAACGGCGCTTTCCCTGTGCGAAAGGTTTTACATTTTCGATAACAGGCTCCATTTAGGTGACTATGTACTTGACTTTATAGCAAATGCCGCAGCCGATACGGGGCACGATGTGATAATTTGCCCGAACCCTCTCGCACCTGATGTTCTCGAAGCAGTTCTTGTACCCTCGCTCTCATTAGGATTTGCCTCTTCTGATTCGGCTCTTGCGCAGATTGATGGTGTGCGTCATATAAGGCTGGATGCCCTGCCCGGACGCGAACGCTTCAAAAAAATCAGACCGGAATTGAAGAAAAGTGAGAAACTGCTGTCATCTCTTATGAATGAAGGTTTCTCCGCATTGTCGGAATCCAAAACAGCCCACGATAAGATAGAAAGCATTTATAATCCCAACGTGGATTTTGACGGCGTTTACGCTCTTGTAAGCGAACATATTTTAAAGCTGGGGCTGAAATAGTTGAAAAGATCTGTGGTATCTTCATAAAAAGGCGCAGGTTTTTAAGCCTGCGCCTTTTTATGATTTTTATAAAAACCGTCGTAAAATCGTGCTGAAGATGGACACTGAAAATTTTCTTAATTTTCACTCAGCGAATGCTTTGCGGTTACTACAACTCTTGTATCATAGCAGGCAAAGGCTTCATCGACGAGGTTTTTATCCGGTGCCTTTGTAAGCAGCGAAACAAGCGGAACAATGACAAAGCCCGCAAGCATGGCAAAGGCACCGCAGTTTATCGGAGAACTGAGAAGTTTTGGAAAAGAGCTTCGGAAGAGCATATTCATAACCATCAGTGCCGAACCAAAACCGAAACTTGTAAATACTGCCGCCTTAGTTGTTCTTTTCCAGTAGAGACTGAATAAAAACGGAGCAAGGAAAGAGCCGGCAAGAGCCCCCCATGATATTCCCATAAGCTGAGCTATAAACGTTACGTTTGTTTTATACTGGATTATAGCTATGACAACCGAAATGGATATGAAGACAACAATCAGAATCCTTATGCAGAGAAGCTGGTTCTTTTCCTTCATATCTTTTACTGCAACGGTTTTGATGAAGTCCAATGTAAGAGTAGATGATGAAGCCATAACAAGTGACGAAAGGGTGGACATAGAGGCGGAAAGAACAAGAATTACTATAAGTCCTATAAGCGCCGGTGAATAGTTTGCAAGCATTGATGGGATAATAGAGTCCATTCCGTTTGCTTTGACAATATCCGGTGTTGTAAACAGCCTGCCGAACCCTCCTATAAAGTAACATCCTCCAGCTATTATCGTTGCAAAAATTGTTGAGATAATCGCTCCCTTGCTTATTGCACTCTCGCTTTTTATGGCATAGAATTTCTGCACCATCTGCGGAAGTCCCCATGTGCCGAGAGAAGTCAGAATAATTACCCCTAAAAGGCTGAGCGGATCCGGTCCGAAAAATGAAGCGAATATCCCGGGTGATGATGAAACGTTTTCATCTGTTACTCTGGAAAGAGCATCAAGAGAGCTGATAAATCCTCCGTTTGTTTTCAAAACAGCAGCTATAACGGAAATAATTCCCGCGATCATTATTATCCCCTGAATAAAATCATTTATGGCTGTCGCCATATATCCGCCGGCAATAACATATACGCCCGTAAGTACCGCCATTATAACAATACATACTGTATAATCGATGTTGAACGCCATCCCGAACAGACGGGAAAGCCCATTGTAAAGAGATGCCGTGTAAGGAATAAGAAAAAGAAACACTATAAAAGAAGCTGTCACTTTAAGCGCCTTGCTGTCATAGCGCGCGCCGAAAAATTCGGGCATTGTTGCGCTGTTGAAATGGTGTGTCATAAGCCGCGTTCTTCTCCCCAGAACCACCCATGCAAGAAGACTCCCCAAAACAGCGTTTCCTATTCCTATCCACGTTGCGGAAATACCGAATTTCCAACCGAACTGCCCTGCGTAACCGACAAAAATTACCGCGGAAAAATAAGTAGTTCCGTATGCAAACGCCGTAAGCCACGGTCCTACGTTCCTGCCACCGAGGACAAAACCGTTTACGTCAGTCGCATGGCGGCGGCAATAAAGCCCCACTCCTACCATAACCGAAAAAAAAGCAACCAGCATGATGAGTTTTACAGCCATAATACCAATCCTTTCTATGGGGGCACGAAAAAACCGCCCCCCGTAATCAAATTACAGAGGGCGGGCTAAACTCACCCGCGGTACCACCTCAGTTTACCATTTCCTCGCGGAAACGGCCTCGTCGGGTACAGCCGAAACAAGGCGATACCCCTGCGCTGTAACGGGCGTTCCCGTTGCGATCTACTTACGGCGGAAGCCGCTTTCGGCGCACAGCTCGCGGGATGTATTCAACCGAAATCTTTCCGCTGCCTTGCACCTTCCGGCAGCTCTCTGATGAAATAATTCCGGCCTACTTGTTCCCGGTCATTGCCTTTTCCGGATTTATTGTAGCGCTTTAAAGCGTGTATGTCAATCTGGAAATCTTCAGCTATATAATTTTTTAGAGTTTAAATAATTAAATCGGCAAGGAGCTTTAAAAACAACGTCATTTTAGACAAAAATCCCCTGTTATTTCTAACAGGGGATTTATATATTGTTTCTGCTAAATCAAGGTTCCTTATACATACGGACAAAAACGGGAATGTACAAAATGAGAGTCGCCGCCATAGCGATACCGCACAGAAGTATGAGAACGTTTACCGCTGCAAGAGTCATGCCTTGGAAGAAAATTGGCCTTAGGAAAAGTATAAACATCACTATATAAACAAGTGCGGTGCTTACCTTACCGAACCATTTTGCTCCATCAAGCTTTTTACCGTTGTGTCGCAGCATGACAAGCCCCATCACCGCCATAAAGCCCTCTTTTACGATGTAGAGAACAAGCAGATATCTCATATAATAATATTTTACAATAAAGCAGAGAATAAGTGCTCCCTGCGTCAGCTTATCCGCAAGCGGGTCTATAAATTTTCCGAGTTCCGTAACCATGTTGTATTTCCGTGCGATAAAGCCGTCGAAAAAATCGGTCAGGGATGAAATCCCAACGATTACCGCAGGCGTATAGTAATCCGAAACGCTGTCCGCTGTCATGTAAGTGTACATAAAAACGGGAATAAGCAGAATCCGGAAATATCCGAGAATGTTAGGAACGGAAAACATCTCTTTTCGATTCACCATTATTGTTCTCCAAATATAAGGAATCTATTGTCCGCAGGTGTCAGTCGACAGACTTCCATGCGGTTTCAAGGGCAATCTCCATCATATCGGTAAAGCTGTTCTGCCGGTCTTCCGCAGAAAGACCTTCGCCGGTAAATACAAGGTCTGAAATCGTAAGAATGCTCAAAGCCTGTTTTTTGGCTTTTGCCGCCGTCATATACAACCCTGCTGTTTCCATTTCGAGCGCGAGAATACCCATTTCACGGTATTTTTCTGCGGCTGAAGCGTCCGCATTGTAAAATTGGTCAGCGGTAAACACAGAACCTACTACGGCTTTAATATTAATTTTCTCCGCTGCTTCCACAGCATTTTTTAGAAGATGATAGCTTGCCATAGGCGCAAAAGTACCCGGGAAATTATACTGAGCCGCAAAGCCGCTGTTTGTTGATGCACCCATTGCAATAACAACATCGCGCAGTTTTATGTCATCGCCTATTCCACCGGCAGTGCCTATTCTTATTATGCTATCAACATCGAAAAAGTTGTAAAGTTCATAGGCATAAAGCCCAATGGAAGGTATTCCCATTCCGCTGCCCATAACAGAAATTCTTTTTCCCTTGTAAGTTCCGGTATATCCGAACATATTGCGGACTTTATTGAAACATACCGGGTTTTCGAGATAATTTTCGGCAACGTATTTTGCGCGCAGAGGGTCACCCGGCATTAATACAACTTTGGCTATGTCTCCCTTGTTAGCTTCGTTGCAGGCTGAAGGTACTATCATATCTGATTCTCCTATTCTTCAAATAATGCTTTGATGCTTTCGGTAAACGGCGGTCTGCATATGCC
>JAAYWX010000192.1 GCA_012516225.1 Clostridiales bacterium | reverse complement strand
CTCCCAGTCTGAAAGCTTATAAAGTTCAATCGGAGGCAAATCTACAAGCCCTCTTGAAAGGAAACGCAGTGCTGGCTCAAACGGTCCGCAGCGGCTTCCCACAAGCGTTATTTCGTTTACGGTTATTTGGGAAAGATTGATATTTGCGTTCCCCGCATAAGTACTTTTCAGTATTATAGTGCCTCTGCTGCGTACAAGTCTAAGCGCATCTTCAAAACCTTTTGGCGATCCGGTTGCTTCCACTACCGTTTCAAACTGGCGGCTACATTTCACTGCAGTTTTTGCAAATTTCTCAAAACGTTTCAGCTTATCCTCATGCTTTCCGAGAACTGTCACCTCTGCGCCTGTCAGGGAAAGTACCTGTGCTATCATAAATGACAGCCTTCCGTCACCTATAACACAGATTTCATCCGACGGTCGTATATGCACCTGATCGGCAATCTCAAAAGCCGCCGCAAGCGGTTCCGTAAAAACAGCCTGTTCGTCCGCAAGTCCGTCCGGAACCGTATGAAGAAGTCTTGTAGCAATGGTCATATACGGAGCAAAACAGCCATCCCGACCCGCCATTCCTATACACTTGCGCTTTACACAGTGGTGCTCTCTTCCCGTTCTGCAATAAAGGCATTCTCCGCACCCTTCATTTAACTCTCCGACAACGCGCTTTCCAATAAGTTCCGCATTACCTGATTTTTCGACTACTCCCACAAACTCATGTCCAAGCACTCCCCGAAAGTCCGGTTTATAGCCGCGGATTATCTCCCTGTCAGTATTGCATATAGCGGCAAGAGATATGCGGATAAGGCTTTCATGCGAAAGCGGCTCCGGTATCGGAAGGTCGTTTCTCAGACAGGCTTTGTTCCCATCGTGATACAATCCCTGCATAACAGCGCCTCCAAAAAGATTTTTTATTTTTCATGCGCTTTTCACGCCGATGCTTTATTTTACATTATTTTAGCTTACAATACCTTAAAAATCCACACTTGACTTATATCTGCAGAAGTATAAACTAAATAAACAGCCAGCATAGCAACAAAATATTCCATATGAAAGGGTAACGAAAATCAATGGACATGAGGGAAACGATAGTATCGGCAGGGAAAAAACTTATAAGTGAGGGATTTACAGTTGAAACTTGGGGCAATATAAGCGCCCGCGACGAGAGCGGATTGGTTTACATAACTCCTAGCGGAATGGACTATGAAATTTGTACTCCGGAAGATATTGTCGTAATGACAATTGACAGAGATATAGTTTCCGGCACTCGCCGTCCTTCTATAGAAACGGAACTTCATTTGTCTGTGTACAGGGCCCGTCCCGAAGTCCGGGCAATTGTGCATACTCATCCGATATACTCAACAGTCTTTTCCTGTATGGGCGAAAGCATACCGCTCATTATCGACGAGGCCGCCCAATCTCTTGGGGATGAGGTTAAAACTGCAGCGTATGCTCTTCCCGGAACGGTAGAACTTGCTGAAAACTGTGTCAAAGCACTTGGAGAAAAAGCCTATGCCTGTCTTTTGCAGTCTCATGGCGCCGTCTGTGTAGGATCTTGCATGAAAGACGCGTTCAAGGTTGCCAAGGTTTTGGAGACAACCGCTGAAATATATTTTCGCATCCGCTCTATTGGTGGAAAATATATTCCCCTGTCAGAGGAAAATATAGCCGCCATGCAGGAGTTTGTTTTGAAAAAATACGGACAGCCTAAATAACAGAAGGAAAAGGAGGAAAAACAATGGAAACTCTAAAATGCATCGAAACACGAAGAAGCATAAGAAGATTTACAGATAAGCCCATAGAAAAGGAGCTTATAAAAAATCTTGTATCTGCCGCCCAGTATGCGCCTACATGGAAAAATTCTCAGACCACACGCTTTACAGCCGTAACCGACAAAACTGTTCTCGGAGAAATTCTCACCGCCCTCCCCGATTACAATGCCGCAATTGTGTCCACATCGCCTCTTCTTATGGCGGTATCTGCCGTAACAAAGCGCAGCGGATATGAAAAAGATGGGACTCCCACAACCATATATGGAGAAGCCTACACATATTTTGACTGTGGTCTGACCGTTCAGACCTTCTGTCTCGCCGCACATGACTGCGGAATCGGAACAGTTATTCTCGGAATTTTCGACCCCTATAAGATAAAGTCTCTTCTCAGCATTCCCGAAAATGAAGATCTTTTGGTGCTTATAGCCTGCGGCTATCCTAATCTGGAGCCTCAAATGCCAAAAAGGCGGCCGCTTGAGGAAGTGCTGAGAATTATATAATTTGGAAGCCCGACATTTTTTGGTTTCGCTTATTTCAATGCTTTTTAGTACCGTATTGCCGCCGCAGATCGATAATTAATACAAGGATTATATTGTTTTTGATTTAAATTATTGCCTAAATAAACAATTTTTTCTTTATTTTGTCGAATGAATGTGTTATCATACGTTCGGCTGTTTTTCAGTCAAACATAAAAAAGGGAGAAAATATTAT
>JAAYWX010000191.1 GCA_012516225.1 Clostridiales bacterium | reverse complement strand
ATATGCATTTGGATTCCGCATTTGAGTCTCTTTCCCCCGAAGCCGCCGCCGAAAGGCGGAAGGGTCAGCGGGAAATTTTGTTTAAGCTGGCTGCAGCAGCGGAAGAGCGCGGGGCAGACGCAGTTTTGCTGTGCGGAGACATCTTCAACGGGATAGATGCCGAACTTCAGACAGAGCGCGATTTTTGCAGGGCGATGGGCTCGCTCTCTTGTCCTGTTCTTGTTGCGCCAGGAAATCACGACCCTTATACGGCATATTCAATTTGGGAAACTATGCGGCTTCCCAGCAATGTTTATGTGTTCAAAAACGCAGATATAGAATGCGTAGTGCTGCCTGGAGTGCATGCAAGATTTTGGGGGGCGGGTTTTCAAAACGCTTTCTGCCGTCCCCTTCTTCGGGATTTTGTTTCCCCCGAAAAGAGGATCGATATGCCTGATATAATGGTTTTGCACGGCGATGTATGTTCGGGCGACTCCGCTTATAACTCTATAAGCCGTGAAGACCTTTTGCATTGCGGTATGGACTATGTCGCGCTCGGCCATATCCACGCCCGCAGCCCGCTTAAAATGGCGGGAGAAACTGCGTATGCATATCCCGGTTGCACGGAAGGGCGGGGCTACGATGAAACGGGCGAAAAAGGCGCTCTTTTTGTGACTGTTTCGGATGATGGAGTATCTGCTGAATTCATACCTCTCGGCGGAGTGAGGTATGAGATTATCACTGTTGACATCGGAGGAAAAAATGCTATAAAAGCCATAATGAATGCGGTTTCCGGGCTGACTCGGAACGATTGCTGCCGGCTTATCCTTACGGGCGAATGTGATGAGCTGCCGGACGTCGGTCTCCTCAGGAGTAAACTTGATGGGATGTTCCGCGACATGCAGATAAGAGACGAAACAACCCTCAAGCGCGATGTATGGGCACAGCTTGGGGAAGATACTCTGAGCGGAGTTTTTATAGGAAGGCTTTACAAGATGTATAAGTCTGCAAAGAGTACGGAAGAACGGACAAAGATAGAGCTTGCTGCACGCTACGGGCTTGCGGCCATAGAGAACGGAGGCGATATCTTATGAAAATCCATAGGATGACCGCCACATTTGGTATGCTTCAAAACGAAACCCTCGAGCTTGGGGACGGACTTAACATTATATATTCTCCGAACGAGAGCGGAAAGTCCACATGGTGTGCGTTTATAAAAGCCATGCTGTACGGAATTGACAGTTCCGCCAGGGAAAAGGGCGGAATAAAGCCGGATAAAGTTAAATTTGCTCCATGGAGCGGGGCCTCAATGTCCGGTATAATGGACATAGAATACGAAGACGCTGAAATAACGCTTACTCGGCAGGGGCGGGACAGCGCGCCTATGCGTGATTTTACCGCAACATATACAGGCACTTCCAATATAGTAAAGAGCATAGACCCATCCGCCGCAGGTGAAACAATTCTTGGAATTTCAAAGGACGTATTTGAACGTTCGGCATTTATAGGACAGGGCAAAGTAAGCGTCGGAGCAAGCCCGGAGCTTGAAAGGCGGATTTCCGCAATTGTTCAGACGGGAGAGGAAAAATCCTCGGTTACTGAGGCCGAAGAACGGCTTAAGGCCGCTATGCGCCGGCGCCGTTTCAATAAAAGCGGGCGGCTGCCGGAAATAGAGCGGGAACTGGAAGAAACCCGCAGAATGCTTGCCGAAAGCGAATCCGAATTGAAAAAGGGCGAGGATCTCAAAAAAGCAAAGCGAGAAGCTCTTGAACGCAGGGATGCGTTGCTTGACAAAGTCGCAGAGGAGCGGAAAAAAACAAGAAGGGAAACGCTTGACAGACTCGCACAATCACGCGACAGCATAAAAGCCCAGGAAACTGAATACGCAAAGCTCTGCCTGCATCTCGAAGAAATCGAAAAAAAGCTCGACGAAGGCGTTTTTGGCAGAGAAGACCCCAAAAAATGCCGGCAGAAGCTCAATGTCGATAAAAAGAAACTGGCAGCCATTGATAACGAAGCAAAGCACGGTGGCTCTCTTATCTTTAACGCAGCCGTGCTTGCCGCGCTCCTTATTGTGGCGGCCGTGCTGATTAATTTTTCGTATTATATTCCTGCGGCAGTTTTATGTGCGCTCGCAGTCGTTCAGGCAGGACGACTGCACATTTTGAAGAAGGATTACAAGCTGGCGGAAGATGAAAGAAACGCAATATTTGAGGAATATAAATGCTTTACTGTTGACGGAATGGAACAAGCACTGACCCTGCATGAGGAACTTTACAAAGAATATGAGGAAATTTTGGAAAAGCAAACACGGGCAGGAAAAAAGCTTTCGGAGATTATGGACGCGCAATCAGCTCTTGAAACCACTCTTTTGAAAGAGTTGGACTTTACCGAAGGCGGTACCGAAGCGGTTAAATACAAAAAGCTGCTTGACGACGCGGAAACCGCCTTAAGAAACATCCGTGAAGAAAGTGCCGCATGGGAAGGTCGACAAAGCCTGCTGAAAGATCCGTTCGAGCTTACCGCTCGCATAGATGAGCTGACGGCGGAATATGAAAAACTAAGCATGGAATATGAAGCTCTTAATCTTGCGCTTAACACGCTTATAGAGGCGGGAGATGAAATATCCCACAGGATTACGCCTCGTTTAAGCGCAAGAACGGCGGAAATTTTTTCAAAGCTTACTGCCTCGAAATATGACGCTATTTTGCTGGATAGGGAGCTTAAGGCTTCAGCAAGGCCTTCCGGAGATACTCTGCCACGAGAAATGTCCTTTTTAAGCGCCGGTGCCGTTGACCAGCTTTATCTTGCAGTCAGGCTTGCTATATGTGAGCTTGCCCTTCCAATTTCAAAGCAGTGCCCCATTATTTTGGACGACGCTCTTGTAAACTTTGATGACGAGCGCTGCTTATACGCTCTTGAGCTTTTGCGGGACATGGCAAGATACAGGCAGATTATTCTTTTCACCTGCCACAGGCGCGAAGCGGATTTAATGGCAGGGAAGCCCAATGTCCGCATTGCTGTTCCGATAAAAGGGCAATAATTCCATATAAAGGATGCAGAAAGGGAAGCCGGATGAACACGTTTGGAGAAAACATAAAACTGACTATTTTCGGGGAATCTCACGGCGAGGCTATAGGGATGGTTCTTGACGGATTTCCCCCGGGTGAAAATATAGATATTGAAGATGT
>JAAYWX010000190.1 GCA_012516225.1 Clostridiales bacterium | reverse complement strand
CGAGGGAAAGTCCGTTATATCGGCCCTGACGTGCGTATGCACCGCCGCCGCAAATGCGGACGCCGCCTGAAACGCCGCCGTTCCGAGATCGGCAAACCACTTCTTCACCTTGCCGAGAATAACCGACAGCTTTTCACCGGTTGCTATATTATCCCTTATTTCTGCCATTGTGAATGCCGCCGTAACGTCGCTGCCGTCGCCGCCTATTGAAAGCGCGCCAATATCCGCAGGAGCAATTGCATCAGGCCCTCCGGTGGAGTGGGCAGACTTGTGAGCAAAGTCGCTGATTTGGCTCTTTGTATGCGTATGGTTTAAGCCTGCATATACAGAACTAAGCACAGATTTCAGCCAAGCTGCGAACGCTCCCAGTTGTACCTTGCGGTGCTCCTTTATGGACGTGTCGTAATACGGTACAAAGTCCGCAGAATCAAGGCTTGTATCCTCAGTAAGCTTATCAGTCGCAGTTTGGTAACTTTTTGATTTAAGCACATCGTCCAAGGTCTCCGCCGTAAGGTATACTCCGCTTGCTAACTCAAGGCTAACGGCAGTATCGTTGCCGACATAGGTAACAATATCGATCTGTTTTTCGACGACTGTGCCTGTGCTATATGCAGGCATAAGGTCGGCTGTAGCTCCAGCGTTTCCATAAGAGTACAATTTTTCTTCGCCGGTCTTAGTTACGTTTCCATTGCTGTCACGCCAAATGCAGCGAGCATAAAGCGCAAGTTCACGGAAATAAAACGGCACTGTTATGTCTGCGTTTGAGTACACGCCGCCGATAATAACTTTGCCGTCATTAGTGCGCTGAATTTTGTTAATAGACAATGACTTGACCAGAGACACTACGTCTGTCATAGTACGCGCCGTTTTTCCGGCAGGTATGTACCCCGATCCCATAACTACCCGCGTTGGTACGAACTCACCGCCTGTGTGGATGTCTGCGAGCAGTAGCCGCCCGTTTTCGGTTATGCTGTTATTTGAAAATTGTCCCATTGCTCAGGCTCCTTTCTCATGTGATGTCCGAAGCGGAACCTATGGGATATAATTCCGTGCTCACTTCATGGATTGCCGTACCTGCGCAAAGCGGCATTTCTCCGGTAAGAGTGATATAAATTCCGTCCAGTTTTGCCGATACACGTTTAATTTTTGATAATAAATTTAAAAACTCGGTTAACTTTTCGTTGCTCAGTGACGGATTGCTCGAATATACCCTGAAATGGCCGGGGCTGCCCTCGTATTCAAACCATTCTGCAATATAGCCTTCGCCGAAATAGGTTTTGATTACGTTTTCAATCGCCCATTTGGTTCCAAGCCGCTTATAGACAAGGTCGCTATTTTTAACCAGATCTCTCTTGATGTCGATATTAGCTCCTGTGTTATACCAGAGAATGTTAAGTTCCCATGCGAGTTCGTCAAGCTCGGTTTCGGTCAACTGGTCAATACTGTCCCAAGTGGTTAGTTTGCCGATGGCGCTATTCAGCCCGGGTACGATTGCATTAATGCCTTTAGATAATCCTTTGATCGCATCATCACTACGCATGAATTGAGGAAGCAGCCGAATGAAATCAATGTCAGCCAATCTCATTGTCTTGCCTCCTCATGCGATTATTTCATGCGTCACAGTCGGAGTACCCGATAATTGGGCAACCTGAGCTTTGGTCAGTTCCGTATATGCGGGACTTGCTACCTCAACGCGGATAGCTCCAATGCCTGACGATGGTGCCAATATCAAACGGCGAAGCTGGTCGGGATTTATGTCCCTGCCAAGCGCCGCCGCCTGCCATGCTATATATTGCTCGATCGCACCGCCACTGCCCTCGATTGTTTCGATTGTGGCGGCTTCATTGTCTTTTGTGCAGTAATACTTAATGTTGATGCTATACGTTACCTGTGTCGGAGCTACAGCCGTAACCTTATCGGTCATTGGACGGACATCACTGGCAGATAATGCGCTTGTAACCTTGCTTAACGTATCCGCATCCGGCAATGTACCGTCTTTCATTAAAGGATAGACATTTACGACATTCGGTGATTCAGCCGGACAATCAATTGCCACGTCGATAATATCGGGATCGGCAGACATAGCAAAATAACGGTAGGCGTTCTCTGGCCCGGCCGTGGAAAGCGTTGCGGGGGATAATCTTATGCGCTCTCGGAAACGATCATCTCCGGCTTCGGTGTATGGCTCGCAGTCGTCGCCGCCGCTGCTGATCGTTACGTTTTTTGCACTCGTGATATAAGGTATCAAATCAACCAATGTCGCAATTGTCCCTGCCGCGAATCCGTTGTAATTCGAGCCGCCCTCTGTACACAAGCCTAAAACATCAACATAAGTGCTCCCGGCAGCTAATACGGCGGCTTCTTGAGTTGCAAAATACACACTGCCGTCTGTAGTTATCCGGGTGCCTGCCGGAATTACAATATTCCCCGTCTGTGCCGCGTCTACTGCAAAACGGAAATTCGCCTTAGCCTTTGCAGGCTCCGCCCTGTAAACGGCGTAACGCTCGCCGAGTGCATCAAGGACATAACCCCTCGCATATTTAAGCGTGCGCTGCTTCATTTTGTCGTTAAATTCGGAGTATAGCGCCACAAGCACTGAAACAAGCGCTTCACCAAATATGCGGCGTTCATCTCCCGGATAAAGCGGTTCATTTACACTGTCCATCAGTGATCCAACTATTGCGGTATATATCTTTGCACTGTCCGTTTCCACAAAATCAAATTCGGCCAAATTTATCCCCCTTTCTTTGTAATATCCGCGGTTATGCTTAGAGCGCCTGTGTTATCGTCTGTAGTAATAGAAATGCCGTTAACGCCCACTCGCGGCTCGTAGGTATTTATCAACCAATCGGCATCCTGCCGGATGTCAATCTCGCTTTCTGCGATAGGTCGGTCTATCGTCCGAGGATTAAGTCCTTTTACGCGCTCGTATGGCACCTCGCCACGAAAGGTTTTAAGCAGATTATCGACGCACTGCTCCGGTGTTCCGTTTCCGCTTGCTTTCATTGCGCCAATCCTCCCTACTTAGTAGTCTTTTTGCTCGCTCTGTCCGACGATGAAGCAGTTGCTGACATTGCCTGCGCCTTGCTGTCGCTTGCATTTTTATCGCTTGCGAGCGCAGACGTATTTGACTCGTCGTACTCTTCCAGTGTTATGGCAATCGACACTGAAATCATAGCTCCGTTTGGGGTCAATTGCATGTCAGATATGTCTACACTTTTGAGCATCATTTTGGGCGGCCCGAACCTTTTGCCGCCTATGTATAGCGGATAGGCGTTGCCTAGCTCAGCTTCCCATTCGGCTATCTGCCCCCGAGGATCTACGCCTGCGGCGGCCAAGTATTGGGTATCAAAGCTTATGGTTTGCAGTTCGCGTCCTCTAGTGTTTATGGTGGGCGTTCCGCTCGTATCGTTCTCGCTGTTACTTTTCAGTTTCAGCGACGTGGATATATTGGATATTGGTACGATTTTCGATGGCGATATAAGAAAGCCCTTATTGCCCCATTGCGCTGTATAACCCATTCGCAGGCACCTCCTATCCTTCTGCGATTATTATTCCGGTGCCGTCCTCAAACAAAGCAAAAACGACATCATTGCCGACGGCTAAAGTCGGATGAATGACTGTTACTGTCTGTGCCGGGTGTGTATGATCCGTACCGGAAATGGACGGAAATTTCACTTCTATGCTCTGCGCCGGAAGCGGCGGAGTCAGGGCCGCCCCAAATCCGAAAGGGCGAATAACAGCGGCGTTGCCGATCACCTGTGTAATTTTGCCTTTAAGCACCTGTGCCATCAGTATCCCTCCAGCGGCCGCCGAAAGAAGATTTTGCTCTTTCCTTCGGCATAATCGTTTCTGACGTGGTCTATAAAAACCGTTCCATCCCATGATGGAGCTCTGTCATTTGAAAGCTTAACCGTACTGCAAGCCGCATAGCTCGGCATAATACGTGACCAGACTATACCCCTTATTCCCGATTTGTTTACAGCCCTTAGTATGTTCTGTGCATATCTTTTCGCCTCTTCATTACTGCCTATATTTTCGGTGAAGCTTGGACGTAGGACCCTTGCACTGCCATTCCCGGCATCAAATGTACCGGAATATTTACCGCTTTCGATTTCACAGGAACCATACAGCCGAGAACGGTTGTCCGAATATTCAAAATCCGCATCAGAAGAAACATATAGCGTTTCGGTTGGATTAGAGCTTTCCATGTACGGCTCCGAATATATGACAAGCGTTCCATCGAATACAAGGAAAGCGCAGCCTTCAAGCTCACAGCGCTTATACAAGAAAGAAAAGTCCGATTCACTTTGCAGAATATACGAATACAGCCTATCCGTCACACCGTAAGATTTAAACGAAAGACCGTTTCTTTCTGCTATCTCCGAACCAAGTTGCGACAGTTTGACCTTTTGCCACGCTTTATTTCTCACTTCAAATGCTGAGGCGGGAGCTGACTGAGCAGATATCGTAAAAAGGCCGTTCTTGGGCATTGCCTCAGTTATAAACATCTTGCCTGTTCCTATCGTGCCATAGTCAACCCTGATTTCGTCTCCTATCTGCGGTTGCCATTTGTCCCACAGTTTAAGCGCATCAATGAAACGGATGTTAAGTGTGTCACTTCTTCCAGATGCGTACATATCATGCCAGCAACGGTTAATGGAGACATCCTTAGTTATATCCACGCCCTTGTATATAACCTTAATCATTCAGACCGCCTCCACGGCGGCAAGCTCTCCGGTAGCGCAATCGTTGCTTCACCGGGTATGACAAGTGTAATTCCGGCCTCAAATATCAATCTGTCACAGTAATCCGGATTTGCCGAAATTATGGTACTTGCCAGCTTTTCATCGTTATAAAATTTAAGGGCAATACTGTCAAAAGTATCGCCCTCAACTGTAGTATAAGCTTTAGACATAAGTCCCCACTCCTCTCTTTGCAAACCAGTCCTCCAGCATATCTATAAATTCAGGATATTCCGCTTCAATAGCTTCCATAATCGATTGCTTATCCGCGTTGCCGTTAACAGTAATTTGGGGTGCAAAGGTTATTCCTCCGAGTTCAATACTTGTCCCGCTGCTCGAGCCAGCAAAAGTATAGTCCGCGGCATCAATGCCGAGCATTCGACCCGCCTGTGCCCAATAACTAAGGTTTTGTGCTCTATATGCCGGGTTAAAACTAATGATTGCCTCAGTAGGATAACGGGGATCTTCACCGGCGATGGATACGCCATCTGTAAACCCGCCCGTCGCAAAGCCTTCTACTTTACCGGCTTTGGCTTTTCCCGTAACCAAATCAACAACCCATCCAAGGCCGCTCGATACCCACTCAACAACCTTAGCTATCCAGCCCACAACAGTGCCAAGCGCACTGGCGATTGCTGATATCGCAGGTGCGATCGACTTAAGTATTGGCAATATTGGAGTTAATAGCGAAGTAACTAGGGGCAGTATTGACTGTACGATTTGCAGCAACGGCGGGAGAAGCGGCATTATAACGTCATTAAGCAATTGCGTGGTTATATCCAATATCGGAGTGATAATTGGCAAAAGGGCGTTAATAAGCTGATTAAAAACCGGCATGATTGTGCTTATTATTTGCGTCATCAAAGGCAGTATTGCGGAGAGAACGCTTGCGATCGGAGGCAGTATTGCGGTGACGATTTGCATAAGGGGCGGCAGCAATGCTCGAGCCAAGTCAAGCACCGGTGGAAGCAGATTGGCAATTAAATCCGAAAAGATAGGAAATATATCCTCGGACAGATCTGACAGCATAGGTATCAATTCTTCAAGCAACCCCGCGGCACCCATAAGAAAGTCATCAACAAAGGGCATTGCCGCTTCCGCCGCTTTGCTGATGACCGGAACAATTTTCTCCATAAGCTTTTGAAGCACCGGCATGAATTTATTCAGGCCGTCGAATACGGTGTTGGCCAGAGGCTTTAACGCGACCTCAAGGTCCTGTTTCATAATGGCCAGCCGGTCGGCAAAATCGTATGTATCCTCTGCCGCGCCCTGTATGGTTTCACCGTTCGCGGCAAGCTCAGCCGTAAAATCACTGACGGAAAGAGTCCCATCCCGGATCGCGGCCGCCATAGTAGAGCCAGCTTTAGAGCCAAAGACTTCCGACGCAATGGCAGCGGCCTCCGCAGCGCTACCGGCGTTCTGTATCTTCTCGTAATACATAGTAAGGCCATCGCTTGCGCTGATGCCGTCTTTTGCGAGCGCAACAACGCTTTTCTTCATAGCACCGAGAACCTCTTCCGTATTAACACCGGCTTTATCAAGCTGTCCGATTAATGCCGTTGCTGATTCAAAAGAATACCCCATCTCCTGCAACTGCGGTCCGAACTTCTGCGTATTCTCTAAAAGTGCCGTAAAGCCCGTTCCGGTGCTCTGGCTCACTTTGAAAACATGATCCATAGCGCTGCTCATGTCATCGGAATCAATATTCCATTGCTGGAACGCCTGGCTTGACTCCTGGATAACACCGCTTAGATCCTCGCCGAGCATGTCGCTCACCTGGAGCGCTTGCTTTGAAATCTCCTGGAGCTGCGGACCCGTCAGTCCGAGGCGCGTGTTATAGTCTGCGATAGCTTGTCCGGCGTTTTCCATAGATGTCGGCACCGAACTGTAAACCGCGTCGAAATCCGCCTGCAGCCCTTCCAGCGCTTCCCCCGTAGCGCCTGTACCTATCCTGATGGCGTCGGTTGCCCCGTCGAATGACGTACCGAGCTCAAGCAGGTATTTACCGGCCTTTGCTACCGCAATGCCGGTTCCTATCGCAACGGTTCCTATCGCCGCGCCAACAGCAAGCCCCTTCCCATTCAGCCCCTCCATCCGCTTTGTAACAGCGTCAAGAGATTTTCCCAATGTAGGGCTTATTTCGCCGGAAATATTTATTACTGTTTGCAAAACTTTACCCTTTGCCATATGGTAAGCCTCCTTTTATCTGCGGATTTTGGGCCTATATTTCTGGGGGCTATTAGCCGCTTTTTTCTGCTTTTCTTTATTAAATTCCTCTACTGCCTCTCCATAGTCGCGTAGGAAATCAATAAGCCTCATTTCCTCTATGTCTCTGACGCTTGTATGGAAAGCTCTGGAGTATTCTCGGATTGCTCTCCGGAGTTGTTTTCCTCGGAGGGTGCCTCCAACCTCCGTAATGTAAAAAGCATACCGATGTCTGTCAGCTCAAGCGTATCAAAGCCCCTTATTCTCTCAAGGTCCGAAATGTCAATGTCAGGGTTAACTGCGATAACGGCCATCATTCCAAGATATAGGTGCAGACTGTAGTCATTTTCTTTCAGCTTAAACGAAAACGTTTTGCTTTTTTCTATAGCTGCACTGCGGGCGCAGGCCTCGGAAAACTGCAACGCCGTTATTTCCGTAGGATCGTAGGTCAATTCGGTGACCTGCTTGCCGTTTATGGCAATGGGATTATGCAGTTTCAGTGCTTTTTTACTCATAAAATCTACTCCTTTTTATAACAGTGCCCCACAGGATTAACCTGTGGGGCTGATTATTCTTACAGCATTGAGTTTAAATCGCCGGCGTAATCTTTGCCGTCGATACGCACAATGCCTGCCAGTCGGTCAATAAGGAACATCTCTTCGCCGGCAACAAACAGGTTATAGCGCATCAAGGATATGGTAACCTCAGCTTCGCTTGCCGAGCCGACCTCAATCCCGATACTCGGTATTTTATTCGGTGCACCCTTAAGGAAAGCCTTGCATCCAACGTCCTTTGTGATCCCGTTTGCATCGGTAATAGTTTGGACCCAGCGAAACTCAAGAGGCTTCATATCCGGCTTAATAAGCGTCCTAAGCCCTTCGTCAACGCCGATTTTAGTAATAGACGCCTCCATGTTTTCAATAAGCTGCCAAATAGGCATTGAATATGTACCCATCATTGAGATGTCTACTGTCACCGGTGTCACTTCCGGGAGGGAAAGAGATACGTCGCGGGCAACAAGTTTACCATCGCAATAGGCGGTGTCGGCAACAACTGGACCGCAAATGTTCACGAACATTTATTCCACCTCCCCAAAATAGCTGTCAAAACCGGCTGTGGTATAGGCTACACGCAATGTGCCGGATTTAAAGGGCGGCGTGGGAGTGCCTTTGAATCCCCAAACGAAATTGCCTTCCGCAATTTCAGCGGTGCTATTCTCGGATTCCTTGAATTCCACCACCGGTGTGCCGATAAGAGCTCCGATGGCAGCGAGTGCGTCAGCCTTCTCCTGTTCGCGGTTTTTGATGGTGTCGGCCTGAGCGCGCGTCATAGGACTGTCAATCTTCAGCGCATGCTCGGCCTGAAAGCTATTTGTGATGTACATCATCATGCGTATGCTGTTGTCGAAAATAACGCGCTTATCTGTCACGCTGTCGTGTTTATATGCGGCGGTATGAGGTCCCCACAGTACCCATAATCCGCCCCAAAATACAACAGTGGTTATTCCGGCGGCATTGAGCTCGTTACCCTGCTGCTGGTCAAAGCCTCTGTTAACGCTGGAATCGCCGAAATACTGCTTGCAAATTGGGAGGCTCTTGTTTGACGGGCTTTCCATAGGCACTCCATTATGCGAAGCGTCAACGAGCAATGTACGCCATGTCGCGAGAACAGACGCATGGAAAACATGCCCTGCAGTGTCCTTTGCCTGAGGCCAAAAGACTTTAGAGCGCTCGCTTGTATAACCGTTTGTTGTCTGCCATGCTTTTGCAAGCTCAATGGTGTCGACCGCAGCGCCATCATAAACAGGTATGTCGGAATAAATGAACGCGTCCCAATGGCCGTTGATTGCGGTTCCTGCCTTTACCATCGCTTTATAAACCGCCGGAGCACAGCCCCACTTCGGGCATATGATAAGGTTCGGGATCAGATTGAGCTCAGGATAAACCAGCTTAACGCAGCCAAGGCCGCTATATACGCCTGCCGCACTTGCACCGCCGATTATTGTTTCGGGCGTCACGCTTGCAGGATCCACCTCGCTATACGTCGCCTGCACGCTTCCTGTGATGCAGGTATTTCCTATGCTTTCGATGACAACAAGCTTTTTGCCGAAATCGTAGGATATTGAGAAGTCAGTACCCTCGACTTTGTCGGCGAGAACCAGCGTGTCGAGAATGATTGTGTCACTTTCGATTGTCGCCCGTCCATTTGCAAAGGCAAGCGTCTTTGTCGTTGCTTGAGCCTTCTTGTGTACTGCGGGATTCAGTACATTTATAGCTACGATCGGCCCAACGTTCCCCGATTCGTTGTCAAAATGCAAATAAAATGCTTCGCATAAGTCGAAGCTGTTCCAGTCGCTCGAGTAGCCTATTAGCCGCTTGACCGAATCAAAATCGGTCAGCTTTATAGGCGAATTCACGGCACTCTGGAAATTCCTGATGAGATTGACCGGAGCCACACCTACATAGACCGGGACGGTTGCGGCCTGAACCGACGCTTCGACTATGCTTTCAGCAAACTCGCCATATGTGCCGTGCTTATATTCAGCCATGCGATTACCTCCTTAGAGTAAATTATTGATATCTTGATTGCTGCGGCGGATAGAATGAGTAACTGTGAAACTCACCCAAGCGAACCAGAGCGGATAATAATCCGGTATGGAATCCTGCTCGGTAAGAGGCCCATATTTAATTGGCGCGGAACGGTCTATCGTATAGTCACCTATACGGGCTGTGCTTTCAATCGCACGAAGCGCCGTATCAACAAAGTTCCATACATCCCGCCATCCGTCGCCATTCCGCCGGAAATACTTTTTTCGCGCCTCAGCATCCAGCTTCCGATATGTCCCGTCGCCGTTTGAAAGATAAATATCATCTCCGTGCGTACCGGTATCCCATGCCGAAAAGCAAAACTGCACTTCAATGTTGCAGTCATTCTTTGCCATATTGTCCTGCCCCGCCAGAAAACGGACGCACAGCGACGGAATCGGCGAGCAAACATTCGGCGGCAGCTTTTCGCTTGTTGGGACGTACATAGGGAATGCCACCGGCGTAACAAGAGCATATTTATAGCCTACGTCGGTGGCCTCCGTATTCTCCGGCGGCACTTTTAGTTTAACAATGTCACAAATGTTCGTCTGCGCCCACTCCGTAATGGTGTCTATCAGGTGTACAACAGACATTTTAACGCCTCCCTATGCCGATATGCTTTCGCGCAAGACCACAGTTGCAATTCCGGCATTTTCTTGCCATGCGTCGATAATGCACTCGCGTCCGTTGACATTAAGATTTGAGCCGGGAGCGCGGCGAGCAGGCAAATCCTCTTTTCGGGCATAAAACAAGGTAGCGCTGTCTGCCACCGCAAGTTCTTGTCCTCCCTGCCTGTTTTTAAGCTCCTCACTGTCGATTACAGCAACAATTTCCTTTCCCTCTACGCAGAGAGTGTCCCCGAAAAAATCTAGGTTAAGAAACACACCTTTTCTGTCAGCGGCGACCATGTCTTTAAAGCCGCCCATTACTGCACCGCCTGAGTTGGGTCAAACTTGGGCGCAGGCTCATCACTTCCGCTCTGCTCGTTTCCGTCCTCGCCATCTCCGTTCTCAGAGTGATCGGTGAAATAGTCGTCAAGCATCGCAATCATCTCCGCTTTGGTAGTTCCGACTTTAAACTTTAGACCCAGCATCTTTCCGATTTCGCGAAGATCACTCACGCTGGTATTTTCATCGTACTCCGGAACGCCCGCAACGCCTTCGGGCAGTGATGTACGGCCACCATCCACATAGATGGCGATGCCCTGCTCTACGAGTCTTGCTTCCTGTTCCGGTGCGAGTTCGAAAGGCGGGGAATTTTTATCTTTAGGCTCGACGCAATTCCCCGTATAGTGCCCATATACGCCGTTTATTATCTGGATCATACTTAGCCATCCTTTCCACGTTTTTAGTCAAGCACCGTCGCTGTGATAAACGGGTTTTTTGTTTTGGGGATAAACAGCGGACGGCTTGAAACGGTCAGCTCTCGGGCATTTTTCTCCGCCCAGTAGCGCGGAACACGGCGTCCCAGGTATGTATGGAACTGTCCGTCGCTCTGCTCAATCTGAGAAACAGCACCGTAAAGGCCGCGTCCAGCCGCAGGAGCCGTCACACAAATCTGCTTTGCGGGCAAATAAGGAGTAATTGCGCCGGTAAGTTCATCCTCATAGGTGCCGTCATAAGTAAGCAGGTCGATTATGTGACCTCTTACATTGATACGCCCAAGGCGTGCCGCTCCCTGCGGAAGCTCAACGGGGTCGATCTGCCCGATGCGATAATTGTTGAGGTCGAGAAGTTTCTGAATGGTTGCGTCTTTAAGAAATTCCGTTGCGGCATCCGAGCCGAGAAGGACCTCGGTCGCGGCATTCCCTTTCGTGGTCAGCATACGGATCATAAGGAAAAGGTCATACAGCTTGTCAGACGTAGAGCCGTTCCATTTGACTCCGGGAATATAAACAGCGGGGTTTGCAGCCTCATCGTAGAATCTCATTTCGTACTCTATATATTCGCTCCCGCCGTATTTATCGGAATACTGCCTGAGCGTATAGCCGTTGTTAAACATACACTGTGCGGCAATGTACTCCTCACGGTTGGTGTGCATTTCGTCAAACTCGGTCAAATCTTCAAGAAGGATTTCGGCCTGACGCTGTTCGGGAGTGCGGTCGCTGTACAGGCTTTCGCCGAAGCCTTTACGGTTAAGATCGTCAATAGTCAGGGATCGCGAGGGAGCGACAAGCGGAGGCACCATCTTGTTTGTGGTGTATCCGGTGCGCTCAACAAAAATGCTTCCTTTGCGGGGAAGAACGACCGGAGCCATCTTGCGGCCGGTGGCGTCTTTATATTCCACCAGCACCTCTTCGGTGGGGAAAAGGTCACCGCTGCCGGTGGGGAAATAACGGTCGCGCAGGAAAGATGTGACCGGAGCCATCTGCTTGATGGCAGCCAGCATGGTTTTAGTCTTATAGATATCCATTCTTATTACCTCCTGTCCTTAGTCAACTATTGATTCAACATAAATGCCGCCGTCTCGCAGAGCTTTGATGTCAGCAGTGTTGATGGTGTAGCCGGATTTTACAACAAGGGCTCCCTTGTTGAACTGTCCGGAAACGTAGATTTCAGCGACGGCATCGGCAGAAGTCGCGTCCGCATCATCGCATAGGATGCCATATGCGGTCAGCGTTTCATTTTCGGCTGCAGTAGTGCCGAGAATGACAAGCTTTCCTGTTCCCGCTGTTCCGCTCGACATTGCCAGAACAGTACCGCGAGTCAGTTTACCGGAGCCGTTTTTAATAATGCCCGAGGCCGTATGAATAGGGATATCGTTTCCCGCGATCAGCTTATCGGGGATCATGTCCCCGAGGTTTTCGTAATACTTCGACATGTCATTTGCCCTCCTTCATGTTTTTAGCGATACCGGCGAGGAACGCCTCTGCTTTCTGATCTTCTGTCAATTCCCCTTCTCCCGAAGGTGTCGGGGTTACCTGCGCAGCACCGCTGTTTTTGGCGTCATCGGCAATATCTTTCAAAACCTTTACGCCAACGGCGGACTGAGCTTTCATTGCCGCGAACGCAAGCTGTTCGGCGTTCATCGGCATATCGCCAAACTTTGCCTTGTTGACAAGCTCAGGATCACCGATTGCATTTTCGATCTCCTCAATGCCCTGAATGCGAGCGCGCTCGGCTTTCACGCCTTCGGACTTCGCTTCAGCTTCTGCCTGCGCCATAAAGTCGGGGTAGGCAGCTCTCAGCTCGTCCACGTTTTTGATTTCCATGTGGTCTGTACCTCCTGATAAATTTTTATTTATGCTATCCTGCGGCGCAGGCTGCATATTTCTTTCCGGCAGCCTTTTTACGGCTGTCCACTCCTCTGCGGTCATAATGCGAAGATTCTTGGGAATACTGCCGAGGCAGCGCGCGGCGACCGGATATCCGTTTACTATTACCGTTGACTTATCGGGCGTTAAGCACATTTCAACGCCTTCCGATTCTTCGCCGATAACCTCATCGGCAAAGCCCTCGTCTACCGCCTCCTGCCCTGTCAGCCATGTTTCGGCCTCAACCATTTTCATAATTTCGGATTCTGTTCTGCCGGTAGCCGCAACATAAATATTAATTCCTGCTTTATTGTGGGCATTGAGTTGCTTTATTCCTGCTTGCAAATCCTGAACCTGATAGTATCCGTACATAAATGCTGCCGCTCCGTGTATCATCAGGTTGCTGCCAGCGTGTACTTTACGGTGATCTCCTGCCATGAAAATTAATGAGCCTGCAGACGCCGCAAGCCCGTCGTTTATTGTGGTTATATTTGCCGCCAATCCTTTAAGGCGGTTATGTATTGCTATACCGGCATACATGTCCCCGCCTACGCTGTTAATGTGGACGGTGATATTGTCTTTCGTTCCCAGCTCGTCCAAGTCTTTTAGAAACTCGTCAAGAGCGATAAAGTTACCGGGGATAGGCTCTCCCGTCCACCAGTCGATTGGGCGGGTGGAAACGACTTCGCCGTACAAGCTTATCTCTGCATCGTTATCTCCCACGCTGGCAATATTGTAGGGTCTAAGGCTATCGCTTGACACCGGGCATATTTTTTTGCTCATATTTGCTTAGTGCCTCCTCTATTGTAATGTTGATGTAGTTGGTGATTGCGTCGGTGAATTGGCCAGCCATGTTACCGGCTGTACCGGTATCTGCCGTCCCGTTTGCGTTTTTCAGCTGCTCATTCTCTGTCGCGAGCTTGTCCACATTCGCGTTATACTCGCTGCCGTTGAGTTTTATGGCTTCTGCTTCACGCGTGGAGAGTCCGTTTGTTATTGCAGTTACAGCCGCTGCCACTTCTTTTGTTGGGTCGAGCTGTCCCTGCGACGGGCCTATCCATTCACTCTTTAAATACGCCTGCCGGATTATGGGGTCTGTCAAAAAGCCAGGTGCTGAGATCCGACCGCGGGCGACAGCTTCGGTAAGCCATATTTCATACACCGGCCGGCAGAAATCATCGGCAAGCCACTCGCGGCGCATCCTGAAGCCTTTCCAAGCCTCTAAAAGTGCGGCTCGGGACGCTGAATAGCTGGAATTGAACGACATCAGCAGAAGGTCGGCAGGCATTTCCAAGGCCGCGCCCACCTGTTCGCATAGCGCTCTCATAAATACCTCAAAGCCCGTATTAGGGTGTGTAGGATTACTGAAAGCGACATCCTCGCCGGGTTCCAAGATGTTCACAGTGCCCGCGCCGAGTTCGTACTCATTTGGATCGCGGCTCACTCTTTCAAAACCTTCTCCGCCTACTTCGTTCATCGGCATAATATCCGTATTACCTTCGGTTTTTATAAACGCCGTGAGAAACCCCTGGACTATTGCGGCTGTTATTTCCGCCTCTGTGTATCTTCTCATCTGCAGGAGCGGCTCTATCGCCTGTGCCAAATACGGAACGCCCCGGTACTGTTCGGGGCGTTCGCTGTCCATGATGTGAAGCACATTTGGCAATCCGGTTTTTTCTCCATAAGCCTCTACTCTCGTAAATTTCTTTTCTGCTCCGTCGAATTGATACGGATAGGCGTTCGCAATCCAATAAGCAACTATAGCGCCGCTCGAATCGACCTCTACTCCGTCATAAATCATATTGCCGTTGGGAGCTTTCCCTGTGGTCATGTTGCTTAACAACGGGTTTGAGCTCCCTACTGTATCCGTCGGCGTTCTTACACGGTCGGCTTCGATGAGGTACAGCCTAAGCGAGTACGGAAACAAAGGTGTCGGTTCAGCTCTCGTAATAAGCGAAAACACGTCGCCGCTCATCGGCCATGCCAGCGCGACGAGCTGTTGCATGCCATAAAAGTTATTTACTCCTGTGGCATCGCAGGCTCGTTTGTTCTTTGCCCATAGCTCGAACTCCGCTTGCGTTCGGTGCTGCCATTCCGTTGCCGTCTCCTGAGTCATGCCAAGGACATCCCGGTCTATCGTGCTTTTCAGTCTTAGGCCCGCTCCGACCACGTTGGTACGCTGCCGCTTAAGAGCAGCTGTCGCAATCGGAGCCGTCATATATAAGATTCTTGAGCGTTGGCGCAGCGTGTAATTATTTGCGTTAATGTCCTCTTCCGGACTTCCGCTCGATACGGCAAATCCCTTCAAAGATTTTTTGCGGTAGCTCGCTCCGCCCTCTGAATAGCCTTTGTTTATAGGCGTCGGAACACACTTGTAGGTGTTCTGCATCTGCATCCTCCTTTCGGATAAAGTACCGGACAGGACGGGGCGAGGGAAAGGAGAATGGAACCCCCGACCGCGCCCTGCCGCCGGTGAATATTATTGAATCCCTCTCGGGTGTTCAATCGCTACCAATCGCGAGGGACAACTCCCACGGCTTTCCTCCGCTTTCCCCCTGATATTTCAGCCTCTAAATAATCGATTTCCTTTTCCAACTTCGAAATCGTTTCTTCGAGCTGGGGAAGGTCTAATTTTGTAAGGTTTCTGCTGCCGATAGCATAGGATTTTACTCCGCCGGAAAGCAAGGAGATATATGCCGCATTCGCCTCTTCCAAAGCTTTTTTCTTCATTTCGAGCCGGAGTTTCAATGTGTTTTCGTTCGCCATTTACTTTCCTCCTTACCATTCGTCTACTTCGGATGACCGTTTCACTACGCCGCGCTTTTTTTCCGTGGCCTGAGCGTTTTGCTGTGCCGGAGCGTTTAATCCTTTTAGGCGGCGCTCTACTGCGTCCAAATCAGGGTCCATCACTCTAAAGGCGGCAAGCGCATAGTTGCGGCAGTCAAGCGCTTCGTTCCGTTCGTGCCCCGGCAGCTTTTCCCACGTCCAGCGAGTACGTCCCCGCTCGGTTTTCATTACAAGCTTTTCGGACAGCAGCCCGCGGAAAAAGGTTATATCATAGCCTCGTTCTTCCCCTTTGGGGAAATGGCAGAACTTTGCTCCAGCCTCTTGCGCCTTTATGTTGCTCATAATGTCGGCTTTGCCTGCGTCAACGCCGATAGTGTAAAGCCACGTTTCCCCGATAGCTCTGCCGTTTACAATGATTTTTACCTTGCTCGGCGGCTTTGTAAACGGTACACCGTCGCCGCCTACGCCTTTTATCGCAAAAACGCGCTTGTTAAATCTGTCTCGGCAGTGTTGATAGCCCGACTGTGTTTTGTGTCCGCCGGAGTCTACAAATGTCATTGAGATGGTAAGTCCCCGGCCGTTTGCAAATTTGTAAACGTGAGAAATAACCTCATCCAAACGAAGCCACGGTTCGTCATCGTTCGGGTCGCCCGTAATTATGCCCTTTTTAATGCCCCACGTTTCGCCGTAATGTCCGTGTCCTACCACCTCATATTCGAGGCGGTCGTCCTGGGTATCAACGCCGCAGGTCAGCACAAGGACCCCGTCGGGCAATTCAATTGGCGAACCGTCCGGCCGTGTGCCGTATTCCTCCCGGCGCGAAAGCAAAGTATCTTCATCTTCAATGTCGCCGCGGTCTTCCCATAGTTCGCCGAGAATGGTGTTATAATAAGCTTTCAGCTTTTCAGGATCGTCCTTTGCCTCGAGGAACATTTGAACGATTTCCGTCCACGATCTCCAAGGGGAAGCAAAAGCGTTTATCCAAAATGACCGGCGGCCACGTTCTATCGCATCAGGATTTTCGGCTGCCCATCGGGCAGGCTGCACTCTCATATCCGTTTCGGAGCGGACGCATCCGCACGACGGACAGCACCAATGCACCGACTTGACCTTATAACTTTTTCGTCTGCCTGTTTTGGTCGTCTCAAAATCGAACTTGATATCGTTAAAAACGATTTCGTGCCATGCCCCGCATTCCGGGCAGCGGTGGTGCCATTTCTCCTGAGTGCCGCCATAATATAGACTTTCAATACGGCTGAATCCTTTTATTGTCGGCGTAGAGACCGCCACCATTTTTGCGTTATAAAACGTTGTTGTTCTGGCAACAGCGAGCGACCAAGGATCACCCTCTGTCCCCGCCGAGAGCGCCCATCTGTCAATTTCGTCGCCGATTATGTACCGGGCCGGAGTCGATGCAAGTGCAGATGCGCTCTGAGAGCCGACCATTGTAAGCATACCGCCCGGAAAAGATTTCTGCAGGACGGTATTATTAGCGTCGCGGCTCTTGATGTCGGCGACTTTAGCCCTTAACCGCGAGCAATCTCGTATCATAGGAGCGATACGCAGTTTGGAAAATTTTTTCGCGTCATCGATTGTCGGCTGAATGTACAGGGTCGAGCTTGGGTCTTGGTCGATAATGTAACCAATCATATTCAGTTCGCCTTCTGACTTTGCGGACTGCGACCCTGCAACAACGGATATTTCTTTTACTTTCGGATCCGTAAATGCGTCCATTATTTCGACAAGGTAAGGCGTTCGTTCATTGCGCCAAGGGCCTGCCTCGGCACTGCTTTCTCGCGAAAGGATACGGTATTTTGCCGCCCATTGAGAAACGGTCAAATCCTCCGGCGGTTTGTAATTTGCGAACGCTCTTGACATTGTCACATCTATACCGCGCATGTTACGCTGCTTTTTACCAGTCATCCTCATTATCCTCTTGCTGACGACCGGACCATCCTTGCCGCTCCATGACACGCTTTTTATAGGTCTCGGGGTCATAGCGATAATCAGCCAGATTATTTAGGATATAATAGACTTCCTGCTTAACACGTTCCGCCATCTCCGAGGCTGTGTGCAGATTCGCTAAATCAACAGCAAGTTTTCCGGGCATAGCCATCAGCATAGAACGTAAAAAAAGAACGTGGTCTGTTGTTATAGCTTCCACATCCTCCGCTCTATGCATTTTCCCGCGCAGCTCGGCAAGCTCAATTTTAGCCGCCTCTGCCTTTGATTTTTTTATTTCCACCTCCGCAGCAAGCTTAGCCTCTTCCAGATCAGCCACGGCTTCTCGTTTCTCACGGCCGTTTGCTTTATCGGACAAGTACTTTATGTATGCCTGTATTGTTGGCAACAAGTCGAATTTTGTTGGCTTCCCCTGTCCTTTTATAACGCCCTCTGATTTGAGCTGCTCCACGCGCCGGGTCGATACCCCGAACAACTTAGCAATAACCTGCGTTGAAACCAAATTAGGTGGTGCTTCCGGCATTGTGTTCACCTCCGGTTTTTAATCTAAAATACCTGTAGCCGCAACATTGATGCGCTTGCCACCGCGCTCCAATGTTACATCTCGCTTGCACGTTACCTGCATATATCGCTTAACAATGACATCGCAAAAACGTGGATCGAGTTCTATAAGCCTCGCTTTTCTTCCTGTACCCTCGCACGCTATAAGCGTAGAACCGGACCCGCCGAACGGATCAAGCACCAACCATCCGGCACGGCTGCTGTTTTCAACGAGCTTTGCAATCAGCGCCGTCGGCTTCATTGTTGGATGTTCGGCATTCCTCAGCGGTTTGTCAAAATAAAGAACGCTGCTCTCAAGTTCTTCGGCCGCGTCATATATTTGCTCAAGCATTTCGGCAAGCTCTTCGCGAGTCATGCTGTCAAAATCGGGACGGTATACATCATCGAATACGGTTGACAAATTTCTGTCGGCCGCAAAATAATGTGCGGCACCGCCTTTCCAACCGTAAAGAATTGGTTCATGCCGCCACTGATAATCCTGCCGGCCGAGGACAAAGGAATTCTTGACCCATATCAGGCACTGCTTGAGCAGAAATCCTGCGTTTATAAATTCCTCGCGGAATGCAACGCCTTCCGCATCTGCATGGAATATGTAGGCGGCAGCGCCATCTTTCGTGACTGCTGCCGCCGAAGCGTACATATCGCGAAGAAACACCCTAAACGCAGAGCTTTCCATTTTGTCGTTCATTATTTTCCCCGCCGCGCCCTCGTAATCCACATTATAAGGCGGGTCAGTCACAATAAGCCGGGCAAACTCGCCCTGCATAAGCTTCGCGTAAGTCTCCGGCTTCGTGCTGTCGCCACATATTAGGCGATGCTCTCCGAGGTTCCATATATCCCCCGGCTTCGTTATGTATGTTTCTTTTATCTCCGGAATAATCTTGTCTGCTTCATTAAAGTCGATTGCCTTCTCGACAAGGCACTGCATAATCTCCGCCCTGATGTCTGAGGCATAGCCTGTCAAGTCCAAATCGTACTCCGACAAATCCAGCTTGTTGAATATCTCCGCGAGCATTGTTGAATCCATCTCGGCCAGCTCGGCAAGACGGTTATCTGCAACGAGGTCGGCGAGTTCCTCCGCTTCGTTTTTATAGTCCTGCTAATCGACAGGGACTTTCTCACATCCGGCGAGCTTCGCCGCCATCAAGCGACCGTGCCCACGAACCACAAAACCGGAAAGGGTCGATACGGTTACCGGCGCTCTCCAGCCCTGTTCTTGGATGATATGAGCAAGCAAGGCTATTTGTTCTTGCGGATGCTGGTTCGGATTCTTCGGATTCGGCTTCAGATCGTCTATTTCTACGAGTTTATCAAAAGCACAGAACACCGGTATCTCTATATCATTCGCCATGACAAAAATATTTTCCGTCACAAAAACCGTCCTTCTCTCTTTTGTATGCAACGAAACGGGCAAAAAATTAAAATCAAAAACTAGCTAACTCTTGGGATCACAAGCGCCACAGCACACCCCACCCCTCTGGAAGTACCTACCGGCGCGCAGGACGAGCCACAATTTGCATTTACGCTCTCGGTAGTGTTAAGATACTGCCCCAGATTCAACTTCTTTGTAGCTGATTGTATGCGCTTGTCGATATAAAGCGGTCGCGGATAAATACAGCCTATGCCGCACTTAACCGCGCGTTGTTGTCCTATATAAGCATTATCTTAGATTATAATTATATATATTACTATAATTATATAGATTACTTATAATCTCGCGCGCGTGAGCGTGAACCCCTCTGGTCATATCTTTCCCATGTATCTTTCCATGTTATGGTCAAGGCGCTTCTCCAATCCCTCACTGATTGCCTTTCTAATGCCGGGCGCAGCTCTCTCGCTGCTTACCATCTGCGGTAAAGAAATGGACTTGACAGCTTCAATGTCCTTCCTGTCTGTACTCTTACGTTGGAAAGGAATATAGTCTGTACCTGACGCTTTTTGATTGCCGGTATGCATTAGCATAATAGGAGATCGGTTGCTGTTGCGTGTTCCCTCGCGCCGGAAGTTCTTACCCAGTTCTGCGCGCTGTTCCTTTGATAGTTTCTTGACCTTGCCAAGGGTTACCCTTTGCCCTCTTATGATTTCGGCTTTAAGCGTGTACGCATTTGCACCCGGTGCTTTAGGAGTCATCCCGAAATGTGAAGGGGACAGCATACGGCCTGAGTAAATAATTGTTAGGTCGTCCAGAGAATTGCCCCTAACCTTAACCTGTCCGGCTTCTCCATTTCCGATTTCAGCCTTTTTGATTCCGTATACCTTCGACACCTCGGCAGCTACCCACGAAGGAACGCGCTTCTTCGCATCGTTGAAGGTACTCTCCAGCACTTTTTTCGGGGCTTCCTTCATATCTTCCAGCTTCTTTTTTAATCTCGGGAAATCCTTAATCTGCGCTCTTACATACATGACGAACTCCCCCCTATTCCAAATTACCAAACGCATAAGAAAGCCGCCCGAGATTTCTCTCTGACGGCTTAGTCGTTTCGCTATTGCTCCGATGGTTGTATACTACCACGCAAGTTTACTAACATTCAATTACATTTACTATCATTTACTAACATTTACTAACATTTTTTTGCTTCGGAGCTGCTATCCGTTATTTCTCTGCTTACGCTGATATGGCCTTCTGTGCCGTTAAAAACATTGGCTTCTTCCACAACGTACCCATTCTTATCGTATACTCTGGTAATTGTTTGTTCTCCCAGCTTTGCAAAACTGCCTTTATAGACAAGCTTCGTAATCTTAAGCGTGGGCGTGTCGACTATAATATATCTATCCGCAAAGCCGAGGTCTTTGTCAAATGTCATAATATAAAGCTCCTTTGGTTTTCAATGTTCAATCTATCTAAAAGGGGCGGCGGTTTAATCCCCCTGTGCCGACGGGTTCCCGCGATCCCCTTTCGGGGATTTCGGCCTGTTCCCAGCAGGCCATCATCAGGCGGGTCTACTCAATGTTATCCCAATCGGGAAAAACGAAATCCTTGCCCGGCATTGCCTTCAGCTCTGCCATTCTCTCCAATAGTTCACTTTTAAACTGAAAGCTTTCTACGCAGCGCGTGGTTTCCTTACTGCCGCGCTCATAGTAGAAAAGGTCGTAAATGCAAAATGGTGATATAGTCATTGCCGTTGTCCTTTCTGCCCTCGTAACCTCCGGGGCGGGTTATTCATTATGCCAGTCTAAATACGTTATATAGGAAGTTTCCATTCTCATCTAGAACCGTTTCAACCGTCGTGAGTTCTGCTAATGCATTGCTCATTGCTGAACCATAAGTTCCGCGAATCCAAAGACCAGACTTTTCAGCCATATTCCAGAAGCAATTGCACTCGATACCGCCGTTTTCAAACGGGAGTTTTTTAAAAGTGTGTTTAATCCAGTTTTTGCACCAGTCAATTTTAATTTCTTTCATTGTCTTTCCCTTCTAAATGCTGTAATCAAGGCCAGTGCGGCAAGCACAACCGCGAGGATATTTGCGTCAAAACATATCGCGACCGCCGTTGCAATCAGACATAAAAGTGTTGCTTTTTTCATAAAATCCGCTTATCATATTGTTTGGGTAGAGAGGGGCGATTGCTCACCCCTCCGCATCCTTACCGCTTCCGTTTAGGCTTCGTGGGCTTTTTGGGGGCGGTTTTCATTTTGTCTGTCTTGATGGTATGTATTAGGGCTATTGTCGCTACCGTGCAAGTCCAGACTTTGAGGATGCTGTCTACCCAATCTTTTATTCCAAGCGGCTCACCTCCTTTCCACGGTTTAATAATACACTATTTCGTGAACTTTGTCAAT
>JAAYWX010000017.1 GCA_012516225.1 Clostridiales bacterium | reverse complement strand
GTATAGACTCCGCCGATGAAGAAATTTGGAGAAAAATCGACAGACCGCACGGGAAACTGAAGCACAGAGATGTTTTGAAAGGCATCGCCGATTTTTCAAAAATTTTTAAGGGAACGCTTGTAACCGAAACCATGCTGATTAAAGGAATAAACGATAATGAAACATCTGTGGAGAAAACTGCGGAATTTATTGCTGAAATATCGCCGAGCAAAGCTTACTTTCTTGTCCCTACCCGCCCGCCTGCCGAAAGTGGGGCACACCGTCCGTCAGCTGATTTTTTAAAATATGCCGCCGCAATCACATGGGCAATATCAGGAGTAAAAACCGAATGTATTGCGGGAGATGAGAAAGAGGACTTTTTCTTTACGGATGATATTGCAGGAGATCTCCTTGGAATAGCTTCCGTCCACCCTGTACGGGAGGAAGCGATAAAGAAAATTTTAAAAGAAAGAAACGAAGATGAATCCGTAATTTCCCGTCTTATTGAGCAGGGCAAAATAAATGAGGTTTTTTATAACGGTAAAAAGTTCTATAAACGGGCATTTTAAGCCGTGCTTTGCCTTATAGCTTTATAAAGAGAAAAAACAACGTGGAGGAATACTGGCAAATATAAAAAATCAGAAATCTATATTTTAAATAACATAAAAAGATTATTGACATATGACATAAATTCTGTATAATTACATATATAGATAATGGCAGATGACATAAACCAATTGAGGTGATAAGAGAATGCCGAGACCGGTTAAATGGAGAAAAGTTTGCTGCCTTCCGCAAAACTGCAGATTTGGGCCGCTTGATTCGGCTTCCGGTGTAGGAGGTACCGTTAATTTAACGGTGGACGAGTATGAAACTATAAGGCTGATAGACCTTGAAGGATATACGCAGGAAGAGTGTGCGGCACAAATGAATGTTTCTCGTTCTACTGTGCAGGGAATTTACAACAGTGCAAGAAAAAAAGTGGCTGAGTCTTTGGTAAATGGGAAAATGCTGCTGATTGAAGGCGGAGAATACAGACTATGCAATGGCGGCGAGGAATACTGCCGCTGCGGAGGATGCCGTAAGCATAGATGTTGCAGAGAGATGATGAAAGAACAAAGAAACGATGAACAAAGCTGAATAGAGAGCGTTATTAATTGGCAGGACAGCAAGGATTGCTGAAATCAAATGCGGTATGAATTCGGACAAGACCGCTTTGCGAGGATTATTAACCTCTCTATGCGGCTATTGAAATATGATATGGAGGAAAAAGAAATGCTTAGAATTGCTGTTGCCGGAGAAGGCAAGAATGTTACGGAACATTTTGGACACTGCGTTAATTTCCTTATCTATGATGCCGAGGATGGGAAAATCATTAGAGAAGAATCTATACCCAACCCGGGACATAAGCCCGGATTCCTTCCGAATTACTTGGCAGACCGCGGAGTCAACGTGATCATCAGCGGAGGCATAGGCGGCGGTGCGGTAGATATCTTCAATCAGAGAAATGTGGAAGTTATAGCCGGAGCATCAGGGGACGCAAAGACTGCCGTTGAAAAATATCTTAGGGGCGAACTTAAAAGTACAGGGTCAATCTGCCACGAACACAAGCACCATGATGAGTGCAGTCACTAAAAATTGTGATTTAAGCCTTAGCTGTTTGGCTTTCAAGCGGCTAAGGCTTATTTTTTGCATCTTTCGGATAAAATCGGCCGCTTTACAGCGTCTAAATTTGCTAAAATACTTTGAGGTAGCGATTGAAAATATTCGATTAAGTGATATACTTAACTAAAGTATGAAAGGAACGGATAAGTATGGAAGGCAAAGAAACAAAAAACAAAATAGTAGTAAAGGTAGGCACGTCCACACTGACACATGAAGGCGGAAAGCTGAATTTCCGCAGCTTTGACGCCCTTGCAAGGGTGCTTTCAGATATACACAATATGGGTAACGAAGTTATATTGGTATCATCGGGAGCCATAGCCGTCGGCGCCGGAAAACTTCAGATGATAGAGCGCCCCAGCGAACTGAGCCTTAAACAGGCGGCGGCGGCAGTTGGACAGTGCGAGCTTATGCACCTCTATGATAAATTTTTTGGGGAGTACGGAAAAACGGTTGCGCAGATTCTTTTGACCGGAGATGATGTCGACAGTCCGGAGAAAAAGCAGAACCTTTTGAATACTTTCAACTCTTTGCTTGAGCTTGGGATTATACCTATAGTCAACGAGAACGACTCGGTAAGCTATGCCGAAATCGAGCGCCAAAACGAGGAGCACAAAGTTTTCGGAGACAATGATACGCTTTCCGCTGTCGTAGCGGTGCTTTGTGGGGCAGCTATGCTTGTG
>JAAYWX010000189.1 GCA_012516225.1 Clostridiales bacterium | reverse complement strand
GTGGAGAGATTACGCAAGTGCTATACTATTTCGCGTGAAGTCCTTCAAGGTATACAAAGTCATCATGAAAAGGTTGACGGCAGCGGGTATCCTTACGGATATTCAGGAAAGCACATTCCATTCTTCGGGCGTGTCCTTGCCGTTTCGGATGTTTACGATGCACTTACCAGCAACAGGAGCTACAGAAAGGCATGGCTTCCAAATGAAGCCATGGAATATATCATAGCTGCATCGGATTTGCATTTTGACCATGACATGGTACAAGTTTTTATGCATCTTGTCTGTGCCTATCCCTCCGGAACTATAGTAAAGCTTAGCGACGGTTCGACGGCTCTGGTTATAAGAAACCATTCCGAAAATGTACTGCGCCCCAAAGTTCGCCTGATAGAGGATTCACCTCTCGGCAAAAAAGGTACGGAAATAGACCTTTACGAGGATATCGGCTCTCTCAGCCTGACTGTAAAGTCGGTGCTGGGCGGAAACTACGGCGATTCGTTTGAACTGCCGAATTCTATGGCGGGCAAATCCTTCGACATAAAACACTAAAACCGGAGTTTTTCCGAAACCCCGGTTTTTGTATTAAACCTCAGTTTTTCTGAGGGTCTTTTTTTTCTTGTCTCTTGTCAAGCGCTTTTTCTATTTTTGTCACCAATTTGCTCGCATATCCTCTGTAAACAACAAAAAATGTTATTAAAGCTACTGCGGTGCCGGAGATTATGTCGAGAACCGAGTGCTGCTTCAAGAAAGACGTTGCAAGAATAATTGCCACGCAAAGAGCCCAGTTGAATATCTGCAGGACTGTTTTCTTTTTAAGCGACCTGCTTTTTGAAATCGCATATGCGGCGGCTATGGCGCCGACGACGTGCATGCTCGGAAAAACGTTCGTGTTTGTGTCGAATTCCTGCGTCCACTTTACTATGCGGGCTGCAATGTTGCTGCCATAATGGTCCGGTCTCAAATCCTGTCCATTAGGAAAAACAGTGCATATTGTTGTGCATATAAAAAATCCTACAATCAGGGAGAGCATATAGTGTTCAAAAGCTTCATCGTCATTCGCAAGAAAATACAGTCCTGTAATAACCATATACAGAAACCACGAGAAATAAGGGAATATGAACCACTCGCAGAAGGGTATCATATCGTCAAGAGCACAGTGTATCGGATAATAGTCGGTTGTAACCGCCGCTTCAAGCGCAAAATACCAGATAATATGGAATGGCAGATACGCCAGCATAATCCACTGTCTTTTTGTAGGGGTTTTGTTTTTCATAAGCTTTTCTCCTTGGGGCGGAAACCTGCAGCCGGAAACATATGTATAACGGAGAATATGTTACCACACTTATTGAAATATTTCCATTACCGCTTTTCGTTTTCACCGAGTTTTTTGAAATATTCCTCGACGGCAGCCGTCGTCCTTCTAACCATTTCTTCATACTTTATTTCAGGGTCGTACGCAACCGGTCTGCCGACGCGTATAACCTTGTTTTCCCAATCAACATATGTAGGATAAAAGTTTACAGTTTCTTTTGTTTTGGCGTAATAAAGTCTCCCGACAGACACAAAGCCGTCAAAAATTCTTTCTCCGTATGTACGGTATCCGGTGGGGTGTTCTGGAAAAAGAAGGATGTGCTTGCCTTCCGAAAGCATTTTAACACTTTGGCGCAGTGTCGATATCACCCCTGTATCATGGTAAACAGGTATACATCCGCTTCCGCGCAGTATCGGCGGCAAAATAAGTGCGCAGGCATATGCCGCGGTATAGTCCATAACAGGCGCATACCATTTGTCCGCATCCCACCAGTAGTCCTGGCGTATATATGCGGGGGCCTCTTTCGCCGAAAGAACCTGCGCATTTATCCATGGCCTTATATCGCTGCTGAGTTCAAAATGGGCGCACATTGCTATAGGCCCGTATGCCCTGTCATGGTTGCATACAAAGACGGAAGGTTTACCCTCAAACGGGACATCCCAGATGGTTTCCATAGGCTTTGTGCACAAAAGCACAATATTTTTCAAAAACCTATAATAGCCGCTCTGCTTGCCGAGAACAGCTTCCGCCCCTTCTTCGCTGTTTAGCGTTTTCCCCAGAACTGATGGAAACAATATCAAGGCAAATACGGTGGAAACGACATCGGTAGCTGGCTGTGCCATAAATACCGACGTGGTTTTCGAAACGGGCAAACCGAGCTGAGGCATTATGTATATAAGCGGTACAGAAAGAATTATTTTTCGCGTAGTATCGACTAAATAAGCGTCTTTAACTTTTCCAATAGATGCCAGTATCTGCCGGAGCGCAGTTTGAATTCCTAAAAATCCGGATGCAGCCATAAATATTCTTAGAGAAGGGATGGTGAAAGAAGAAAGTGCCTTATCCCTGCTGAAAATACGGACAAACACTTGCGGGCATATCTCCGCGAGTGCACATATAAACAATGAATACATAAGGCTACATGAAATCAAAATTTTAACCGCTCTGCGCGTACGCTCATCTTCCTTTGACAGATAATTGAAGCTTATAAGCTTCTGTGCACCCTGTGCCATACCCGTCAGGGGAATGACAACAATTTGCATAACCGCTGTCAGAACAGCCATTGCGCCGACGGCAAGATCCCCTCCGTATTTTAAAAGCGATGAATTATAGCATATTAAAATTACTCCGTCAGTAGCCTGTATAATGAAAGGCGCAAAACCAGAAACAGCGCCCGTAAACATAAATTTGTATTTTGGAGCAAGATATCTCCATTTAAGATTTATTGCACTTTTAGATCCCGTCAGGAACATGATCGTGCATATGGACGAAGCCGTATATGATATTACGCTTGCGGCGGCCGCTCCCTTTACGCCCATATCAAGGGCAAAAATAAAGATAGGGTCAAGAATCACATTTATAACTGCGCCGACAAGAAGGGCATATATGCCGGATTTCAAAGAGCCCTGTATGATTATGAAAGCGTTCAGCCCGAGGGTAAGCTCAACAAAAAATGTTCCCATGCTGTAAACAAGCATATAGTCCTTAGCGTAGCTTATTGTATTTTCAGTCGCTCCGAATAAAAACAGCAGTTCCTCCGAAAAAAGCTGAAAAACCGCCGTCAATGCAGCGGACATGAAAAATATTGAAGCAATACTGCCGCCGAGAATTTTTTCGGCGGATTTTTTATCTCCTTTGCCGAGAAAAGCTGATGCGCAGGGAGCGGCACCAGCACTAATAAACAGTGCAAAAGCCGATATAATTATAATAAGTGGCAGACAAACTCCCACGCCCGCAAGGGCGGATATGCCAGCTTTCATATGACCTATGTAAATTCTGTCCGCAAGGCTGTAAATGAGGCTTATTGCCTGAGCGGCTGTTGTCGGCGCCGCAAGCCTGAAGAACAGCTTTCCGACATCTTCACATTTTAGCGCTTCTGTCTTGCTTATCTCTGCTACTGCCATTAAAACTTCTCCTCAAACAAAAAGCATCGGCGCGTACCGGTGGACAGCCGATAATGCAGGTCAAGTTTAAACTTAAATCATACCTCTGTCAACCCACGAAAATCCAAAACAGCCGTCTTTCTCCTGCCGGCACTATCCTTTCAGCATTGCGTCTCTTCTTTTATAGTCGGGAAGTACGGATTCCACGAGGGCATAAAAGTCCCTGCTGTGATTTCTATGTACAATATGGGCCAGTTCGTGTACGACAACATATTCAACTGCTTCTTCCGGATACAGCATAAGCCTGTAAGAAAAGCAAAGCCTGTTCTTCGAACTGCAGCTTCCAAAGCGCTTTTGCGCTCCGGTTATTTTTACGCCCGCCGGCTTAAGCCCCATAATATTGGCATATCGGCTGACTATAGGCGGAATTTCCTCCTTAGCGCGCATAATAAGCACTGATTTTTCCTGCTCGGTAACGACAAGGCGGGTTTCCGCGCGCCTACGCTGTATCTCCATATTTTTATCTATCCACTTTTCGTGTTTTGACACGAAATTTTCAATATAACGTATGGAACATCCATAAGGCGCGCGTATTATAATTTTCAAATCCGGAGAAATTTCCATGGCAAGGGTTTTTCTGCCCGACCGGATAATGGTATACTTATAATTCATAACCTTTTCCATATTTCGGACAGCTCGGCATACGCCTTTTCCGATTTTCGCAGATCGTCCTCCGCACTTGCGGAGTAGGAAAGCTCAAATACAATATCCCACCCCAGGAAAGCGCATATGCATTCGAACTGACTGTTTATAAGTTCATACTGTCTGTTCGGAACTGCGCTCGCCCCGACAGCAACAACCCCAACCTTTTTATTCTGCTCCTTGAACTGGGATGTGTTTGAATAGCACCTATCAAGAACAGCCTTCATCTGCGACGATATTCCCCACCAGTAAACGGGAGTCCCAAAAACAACGGCGTCCGCCTTGTAAACTTTTTCGATTATTTCTCTTCCATCGTCATTCATTACGCAGTTTCCGCCGTTTATTCTGCACGCGCTGCAGGCTGTGCAGCCGGACACTTTTAGCTTTGCGACATTGATTATTTCAACATCGTACGGTGTGTTCATGCTTATTCCTTCTGAAATTACGGACAGAGCATAGTTTGTATTTCCGCTTAGGCGCGGACTTCCATTCAACAGCAGAATTTTCATTTTCCCCTCCAGCCGGTGCCGGCGTATTGCAAAATAACCCTCGCAATTTTCTGCAGCGATTTAAAGAAATGCTTCTTCCTTTTCAGTATACGTTCAGGCGGTTATTTATGAGTATAACCCGCATAAATGCTAAAATAAATTATATTGATAATCTATACATATATGGCTAAAACAGCCCTGTAACAACTCCGTTTCCATCAATGTCTATATTTTCTGCAGCAGGAACTTTTGGAAGCCCAGGCATTGTCATGATGTCACCGGTCAGCGCGACGATAAAGCCGGCGCCGGCGGAAACCTTGAGATTTCTAACCGTAACCGTAAATCCGCGCGGTGCTCCGAGCTTTTTCGGATCGTCCGAAAAACTATACTGCGTTTTTGCCATGCATATAGGGAGATTTCCGAATCCGAGTTCAGTAAGCTGTAAGGCCTGCTTCTTGGCATTTTCGGTCAGCTCAACGCCGTCTGCATGATAAATTCGCCTGCATATCGTTTCAAGCTTTTCCTCTATGCCAGATGACAGGTCATAAGAAAATTTGAAATTGCTTTCCTTATCACATAATTTAACAACTTCTTGTGCAAGCTCTGTTCCGCCTTCTCCGCCGTGCGCCCAAACCTCCGATACTACAGCGTTTATGCCGATTTCTCCGCATTTTTCCCGTATAAGCTCAAGCTCTGCTTCGGTATCCGACGGGAAACGGTTTATCGCAACGACACAAGGCAATCCATAAACCTGAGTCAAGTTCTCCACATGCTGAAGAAGGTTCGGAATCCCTCTCTCAAGCGCATCAAGATTTTCTTCGCCGAGTTCCGCCTTGCCTGCTCCCCCATGGTGTTTCAGCGCTCGCACGGTTGCAACAACTACCGCAGCTGACGGTTTAAGTCCCGCCATGCGGCATTTTATATCGAGGAATTTTTCCGCTCCGAGATCCGCGCCAAATCCTGCTTCAGTAACGGTGTAATCCCCAAGCTTCATCGCCATCTTTGTAGCGGCTATGG
>JAAYWX010000016.1 GCA_012516225.1 Clostridiales bacterium | reverse complement strand
TAGTTTCAACTTTTCCGAATACTGAAACTGATACATTTGCCGCATTAACTTACAAAGCCGTTACAATAGAACCCTTTTCAACAGTTATATTTGCCTTTTCCGCAGTTGCGCTGACTTCGCCTATGCTGGCTTTACGGATTAAAACTGGAACATCCGAAACCGCTATGTCAAGTTTGGCAAATGCCCCTTCGATAACAACGTCGTCCTTTCCATCCTCTATTTCAACGATATCCGCCTTGGCGTTTTCTTCGGAGCAAATACGTATATTGCCATCAACCTTAGCTATCGTAATTTTGCCCAGCGAACTGTTACCTTTTATGATAAAAGAATTAACTCCGCCGCCGCGGACAATCGTTTTGCCTTCCACTTTGACATTATCAAGAACAACATTGCCGTCTTCTACACCATCACCAATAATCAGGTTTCCCTTAACCGTTACATCCTTAAGTGTAACATTCGGAACATTAATCATTACAGAACCGCTGTTCACTTTTGTAACTGTCCCGGGTGTGTTTATGTAGTTTTTGATGATGTTGTCCATCATTACGGCAAAATCCTTGCGGCTTATATTGTCTTTGGGATTCAGCCTGCCGTTTGCACCGTGTATGTATCCATTGGCAACCATAGCCGCAGTTGTACCTACTGCCCAAGCGGATACTTCTCCGCCGTCCGAGAAAGCGGCAAGGTCAGCCGCTGTTCCATTCTGCAGTTTCAGCGCCCTTGCAACTACGGCAAAAGCTTCCTGACGGGTAATAGGAGAATTTGGATTCAGTCGCCCATCTGCACCTTTGAAAACCTTCATATGTACGGCTTTGCCCATCTCGGCATAATACCATTCCGACGGAGATACATCGGAAAACGAATCAAGCGAAGATTGGCGGACAGCCCCAAACGCCCTGCTTATAATTGCTCCCATCTGAGCCCGCGTTAAATTTTCGTTTGGCATTATTTTGCCGTTGCTTCCGTTTATCAGTCCATTTTCAACAGCCGCCTGAAGTGCCGAAGTCGAATAGTCTTCCGGCATATCTGAAAAAACCGGTGCGGCCATAGCTGCGGAAGGCAACATTGCAACTGCGAGGCAGGCAATTAAAAGAACCGACAAAATTCCTCTTTTCACAAAAATTCGGGCATAAACGCCCTGCCCTTTCAAAGGACCGGCGCTTTACCCTTCTCCCCTTTCGTGTTTGACTAATTTCTGCAATAGTACAGATTTTACTGCTTATTCAGACAGCTTTTCCGCAAGCAAGGGCATCCCCTCCTTCTAAATTTTTTCTATTTTAAACTTGCTATAAGTTTTAATCTTCCCTAATTCCTTATCAGCCCAATTTTTCCATATCAAAGGCATATAAGCAATTATAAGTAAGTATTGGCATATTATCACACATGCAATACAAATGTTTGTACAGCTTTCTTTTTGTTTTTTCTGGATTTTTTTGCCGAAATATTGTAAAATCCTTCTATATACCCTTTTGGTGGAAATTGAAGGAAATATGTAATTGGGGCAAAGCCCCTTTTTCGTCAATTCTTTTGCCGTCTGCAGAAAGCAAAAAACAAACGGCATAGCCGCGGTAAGCTACGCCGTTTGCTTTATTTAAGTGTTTATCCGGATTTTTCAGTTTATTTTGAGAACATTATCTTTTCATTATTGAACATCTTGGCAACAGCAAAGACAAGAACAAGGGAATATATCATATTGCTTATCGAGCAGATCATAACATTTACGCCCGAGTATGAATATGAGAAAATACCGACCATGCTCTGTACACTGTTATAAAACGGGATTAAATATAAAGCCGTGCTGTTCTCTGCCCCTCCTCGCAGTCCGACCATGGACACGAAGATTATAACAATCATCAGAGGAGAAACAAGCGATGCAGCTTCCTTTGTCGTCTTTGCATAAGCCGAAATCAATGAAACAGTTGAAATCATAAGAAGTACAGTGGTAATAATTATCAAGAGCAAAAATAAATAGTCAGCCGCTCCGTATCCGGAAAAGCTC
>JAAYWX010000482.1 GCA_012516225.1 Clostridiales bacterium | reverse complement strand
GCCTATCGGGAGGCAACAGGCATTTGCGGGTAAGCGCTTCATAATAGCGGCCGATCCAAAAGACCGTTTCAAACACTTCCTTGCCTACCGCCATGCCGTAACTTTCGACCATTTCTATTACGGCTCGGTCATTCTCGTCGAAGCGCCGTTCGCGGATTAGCTTATAAAGCTCATCGTTAGGCACCTTTGCAAATTCAAGCGGTTTTAAAGTCTCAGCGTCGATTATGCAATAGGCGCTGTACACATTTCCAGGGTCGATAGCCAGTATCTTCACTTTCTATCACCCCACAAGCTCTTGTCTCTCCGAATACACTTCAAAGCAAAATCTACGGCGCATTTCTCACAGTTGCGGCTCAGGCAGGCCTGGCAGTTTTGCTTTTCAAGCTCCTTGATCGCGGTAACGTGGTTATGTATGTTCATTTCAGCCTCCAGTTGTTGCCGCCAGCAATCTCAAGCAAGTAATTCTTGCTGCGCTCATAAATGCGGCTGCCAACCGCTTCATCAATGCTCAGAATTTCCGTTATGCTTTTTTCTGAACTGATGATCGTTATGAGCTTGATGTTGTTGTACCGCTCATTAAGGATTTCAAAAGCAAGGTTTATATCAGCCTCTGTAACCGCGCCTTTTAGAAAATCGTCTATGTAAAGGCAGCGTATTCGTTTGAACGGATTTATCATCCGCTCGTATTCCTCGCGGTCGTTGACAAGGCCTTTAAGCCTTGGCGCGTCCGTTCGCCATTGCATATAGCGCGTCGGGACTCCGCTGTTTATAAGCCTTCCGCAAATTGCCGTACACAGATGCGTTTTGCCGGAGCCGACGCCTCCAGTCGCAACAAACCAGCCGTCAGGCGAAGTAATGAATTTCTCGGCAAGGGCTTTTGCCTGACGCTGCCATTCCTTTGGCGTTGAGTAGGATTCAAACGTGCAGCGTTCCAGGCTATCAGAAAGCCCGCTTTGCTCAATGAGCCGCAGTGCCTCGCGCTTAACCATGCAGCCGCATTTGCGAGTTCTAATCGCGCCGTCTTCAAGGTACGCTATATAGCCGCGATTTTTGCACAGAGGACAGTCATCGCCTTTAAGATCGCCTTCCATGTCGTTTATAGCATCAACTCTGTACTGTTCACGTTCAGCCAAGCTTTGTAATGTTGAGGGTGCTCCATTGATTCTTGTCATTTCCAGCATTTCCAGCATTCATATTTCCTCCGTTCTTCGGTTTATCTCGCGGTATTTTTGACGCATCTAGCTCATTCTGAAGCCGCTGGACATCAACAAGAGACTTGACGCCCTGTGCCGTCCACGAGCGCAATATCCCTCGGATATATGACCACTGAGGCTTGTGCTCGTCCAGCGCTATAGACATAGCTTTGATTACAACGTCCGCACCTAAAATCGGGATATAGTTCAGCAACTCTTCGCAGCTTGCCGATGAAGGAGTCGCGTTGATCTTGTCCATGTAGTAGTCCATAACACGGGAAACATCTTCATCCGGTTCTTTGCCCTCGCGCGTGCGCGCGCTATTATTACTACAACTACTACTATTGGTTAGGTACGGTATGGTACGGTTACCTGCGCCGTCACGTGGAAATCCGTCCGTTGTCCCTTGGACGTCCTGCGGACAGCTCTCGGACTTCCTGCGATATGACCGTTTGCGTTCCGCGTCAGTTTTTCGTTTCTCTATCAGACGTCCGGTGTACTCATGCCAGTTATGGATGTTCATGCTATCGTCCAGAAACCCAGATTCGATAAGAGCGTTTATTAGTTGCTGCGGGTCTTTGCCGGTCCATTCCATGATCTCCGCAATTTCGTCAGGACTGAAATCCGAAAGGTCGCCGTCCTGCGCGTTGTCTAATGCCCAGAGCCACAAGAGGCATAGATGACCGATAGCCTGCGGAGTTTTAATCTTCAGCAGCTTTTTCAGCCTTATGGTTTTCTTGTTGCTTGGTAATGTCTGATGCAATTCAATCCATGCCATTTAATCACCATCTCTTAAAATGGGAGTTCCCCATCTCCATCATCCAGTTCCGAAAATGCCGAGCCTCGGAAATCACCGCTGTAAGAGCCGTCAAAAGCGCCGGGATCGCTTTTCTCGGAGCCACCTGCATCTTTCTTTGTACCGCCGAAATATATGCGTTCTGCAACGACCTCTGCGCTCTTGCGCTTGTTTCCATCCTTGTCCTGCCATTCGCGAATCTGCAAACGACCGCTTACTACCGCCATGCTGCCTTTTGAGAAATACTTGGATGCGAACTCGCCAATCTGCCGCCATGCAACAATGTCGATGAAGTCGGTCGTGCGTTCCTTATTCTCTCCCGTAAAGTCTCGGTCAACAGCAAGTGTGAGTGAAGCCACTGGAGTACCGGACGGTGTATATCTAAGCTCCGGGTCGCGCGTAAGCCGCCCCATGAGTGTAATGTGATTAAGCATATTTCCCCCTTTCGAATGGAGCCGCCAACCGCAGCAGACTCGCGGCTCCTTTTTATGATCTGATTACTCCGTTTTTTATCTCGGCAATGCTCCCGGCTTACTGCGGTTTATTACCCAAGCCGAACGGGAGCGGTAATGGGGTTCTGATTTATCCGGCGATATATACTTCCCTGCCCGTCAGTCTCTGTACTTCGCGCTTAAAACGCTCAGCGTCTGCATTTTGTGCGGACAGGTGCAACAGATAGATTTGCCGGACTTGACTGAGGTCATTTGCCGCAAGTGTCTTTTTGCACTGTTCCAAGCTCATGTGTGACGCAAGCAGACGCGACCGGCGAGATTCTTCGACGTAGCCCGAGACTATGTTTGCGTCCAGCGTATCAAGCGCATAATTGCACTCAAGCGCAATCTTGGTCAGTCCTGTGAAGGTATGTCTGAGATAGTAGGTATCCGTTGCAAAAAGTAGCTTTTCTGAGCCGTCCGATATCAGAAAACCGAGCGGCTCCGCGGCGTCGTGCTGAACTTCAAACGGCAGGATTGCCCACGGGCCAATGTTGAACTGCTCTCGAGCTTTTATGATGTGAACACGATAGCCGGAAATGCCGCACGCTTGCGCTGTGCCCTGCGAGCAGTAGATGTCTATTCCCGCCGCTAAAATGTCCTGGGCGGCCTTGCAGTGGTCTTGATGCTCATGCGTGATTAAACACGCGGCCATCTGGTGAAGCCTGTAACCGCAGCCGGCCTTGATTTTCTTTATCGGAATACCGCACTCAAGCATGAGCTTTGAGTTGCCCGAGCTGACTATGTAGCAGTTGCCTGTTGAGCCGGATGCAAGTGTTGTAAAATCCATAGCTAATTAAAACGGGGGTTTCCGGACGGAACTCTTCACTTTGCTGTTGCCTTCAGGCTGAGCAGAGAAAAAATCGGTCTGTCCTATAGGTTCCGGCCCCTTCTCCTGTTTTGCATGATCTGTATTGGAGTCAGGCAAAGGCGCATCCGTTAAGACTTCTCCCGTATCGGGATCGGTAGGGATTTCGGAATAGTCAACGTCTATCAAGGTTGAGTTGGCGTTTTCCTCGATTTCAGCGGTAATGGCGCTCCGCGTATCATCGGCCGCGTTCATATATGCAGAAGCAATATAAGCATTTGAAAAATCTTTCGGAATCTTCTTGACGATGTTGTTCCGCATCTTTCGGATGAGCATGCTCTCACGGCTGTGCATCTCCGTCCATGAGGGACTTGCCCACTCCTGAATTACAGGATCGTCAAGGATTTCATCTATTGACCTGCCGTTAATAAGGGACAAAATTTCCTTTTTCTTCTCGGCGATCTTCTTAAGCTGGTCGGCGGTCGCTTTGTAGCGGTTCTCGCAAATACCGAAAGTCTCGTTCATAAGGTTGTTGCTGATGTGCGCCGCGAGATTCTTTTTCACATCGTCGCGTTCGGCGATATAGAATTCGACGGTATCGTCCCTCTTTAGTATCGGGTAAACGATTCGGACGACTTTTCCCTTGCCGGTTTCCGTCCATTCCGGAGGCGTAATGTCAAAACCTTTGTGCCTCGGATAAACGAACTCGTCGCCTTCACGCACAAGCCAGAACTGCCCAACCTTTTTAACATCAGCTCCGAAGCGGCGCAGGATTGAATCGTTGCCGTCGCCCTCGATGCCCATTTCGATTTGTTTCTTCCACTTCTCGCCGCCATCCGGAGTTTTTACTTTTACATTGCGGGTCTGGAAGTAGATTTCTCTCGGATTTGCCGCGGCGTTGAGTTGGAGCGCCGCGACGGTCTGCAGCATTTCGGTAACGTTTCTGCTGTCGAAGCTTTCGCTGTTCCATCCAAGCCCTTCTCTGTCAAGCAGCGCGTTCATACCGGCTATTGCCATAAGCACGCACTGTTTCTGATAATCGGTCATGACGATGCCATTGTCCGTGAGCTGGCGTTCAATCATCGGCATAAACAGATCATTGGCTCTGGTCAGCTTGGTCGAGCATGTTTGCGGTTTATTGCTCTCCGGTGTTTTGTTCTCCGTGTTATCGTTTGGCATATGAAATCTCCTTTGTATTAAATTAAACTATTTCTACTCGAAGCTTTTTGTTCGGTTCCTCGTAAGCTCTCTTGGCTTCTTCCTCGGAACCGCAGCGGTCAATGAGATATTCCTGCAAATCTACCGGGAGAGAATCAAAGGGTGTCGGTACAACGAGCTGTATAATTTGCGGTTTTTCTTTCCCCGCGTCCATCGGATAAAGCCGGCATACTGATTCGGCGTTATCCACGAATACGGGGAGTGTAATGCCGTAGTGATTGGAAAATGTTTCGATGATGTCCAGCCCGATATTGATTCTTGCCGCATTGTTCGCGGCTCCGTAGGGCACGCCGTCGATCAGCGTTTCGCAGACTTCTTTAACACCTCCGTTTACAAGCGTTTCCGTGAGCTTAAATTTGGCGAACCGGAAAGCGCCGGAAATCTTTTCGTCCAGCATCCTGACCTTGGCGCTGGTGAAGTTATCGCAGAGAGCTATAAGCTTTTCGCAGTCCTCGAAAGCCGCCGCCAGCTCTTTTTCCCGAGCCTTCAACTTTTCAATCTCCTTTGCGGCGTTCTCCGCATTTTGCAAGCGCAAGATATTACTCTCATGCTCCGACCGTGCCGCCTTAAGGCTTTCAACCTGCTTGGTGTACTTTTCCCTGAGAGCGTCGGACGAGTGCATAAGGTCGATTATTGCGGACTTTTTGGCATCAATTTTGGCGCAATCAAACTCCGGAATCGGCGCGTTATTGATATCCGCAAGCTTAGACTGCAGCGCATTCACTTCCGAATCTGCGGCTTCCTTTTTTCTGCGGAGCTCGTCCAGAAGTGTTGCGGTGGATTCGATGTTGGCCTTGATCTTCCCTATTGAGATTGCAATAGCTTTTCCTTTTTCCGCTATTGCTTCAAGCTCCCTGGCCTTATTTTCGTTGAACTGTTCCATTGCCTCGGAAACCTTCTCGGGCGGGAGCGGCTGACCGCATGTAGGGCATACAGTCGAGCCGTCAAAAGCCTTATCTTCAACCTCGTAATATTCGTCAAGCGCCGCCTGCCGTTTTTTCTCGTATGACTCCAAATCGAGGCGTAAAGCGGTCAAGTCGCTATCCGCTCTGGAAATCTTCCTGCCAATTTCGAAAGCGATGTCTTGTGCTGCCGAGAGTTCCGATTTCAGGCCGCTTGCAGCTTTTTCTCGTATCTGTTCCTGAAGGATGTTGAACTGCAGTTTTTCATTCTCAAGCTCCGAAAGCTCCCTGCGCATAGCAGCTAAGGCTTCACCGTTATCGAGAGAAATAAGCTGTTGTTCGCCTGCCTTAATCGCGCCCGTAAGATTGTCGATAATCCCCTGCTCTTCCTTAGCGCTTATACCGTTGACATCCATGTACTGCATATGGACATTGATAGCCGTAGGGATTGACTTGATCTCGTCGTTGATTTTGGTTTTTTGCGCCGCCTTTGCTTTTTTTAAGTCCGCTACCGTAACCATCTGTGTTATATACGGCGCAAGCTCAGCAAACTCCGGCAGGGCAAGCATGGCGCTCTCGTCGACGTCGCCGCACATATCCAGCAGCATCTTCCGGCGGTCGTCGGCCTTAATTTGCTCGTTGAAGTAGCCGGTCATGGTAAGCAGGTAGATAAGCTGCATAGACGCAATCCGTTCAATAAAAGCCGTGTATTCCTTTTCGGATTTCGGTACGCCGTCTATGTAGTATTCGGTCTTGTGTCCGTTAAAGGACTGGACATTGGTGCCGGTCTTTTTCTGCCAGACCTCGCGGAAGGTGCGTACAAGCTCAAATGTCGCCCCGTCATGCTCAAGCACAGCCCGGACAGTGTGGTCAAGCATCGGGATAGCCTGTCCGGCCCCGTCAAGCGTCTTGATGTTGAAATTAAGATCGGAGCGCCCCAGATGGTCCTTGCCGGTCAGCAGCCAAATAAAAGCGTCCATAACCGTTGTTTTGCCGGTTGCGTTGTTTCCTATGATACGGGCGTCGCGCCCATTGAATTTCAGAAGCAAAGAACGTATACCCTTAAAGTTGGTAAGTTCGAGTTGAATAATTTTCATTCTGATTCTTCACTTCCCTCTGCAAGTTGTGTAATCGTTTTCAGCAACGGAAGAATTCTTTCATCTACCTTGCTTTCGGGTATATCGGTCTCGCACACCTTTGCGACCGAGTCTCCCTGGGCCGTCGGAACTTTTATTATATCTCCCACGCTCAGCGGGAGTTCCGTGAAGTAGTGGTATGCTTTGCCACCGAATTCCTCGGAGTCTTTACGCTTAAAGCAAACTGATACTATGCTTTTTGTATTTTGCATAAAGATAACCTCCTTAATTTTTGAGCGGCTGACGCGCGATTTCTTTGCGGCAGTTATCGCAAATGAGCGAATCGCGGAACCGTGTAAGACGGTCTATTGATCCGCAATGAACGCAACCGGGCTGATACTTGCGAAGGACAATAGTGTCCTCGTTGACAAAGATTTCGAGAGAGTCTCGCTCCTCGATACCCAGCGTGCGCCGGAGTTCAACCGGCAGAACGATGCGTCCGAGTTCGTCTACCCTTCTTGTCATTCCTGTACTTTTCATGTTGACTTTCCTTTCGTTCCCTCTTATACTGAGGGCAGTTAGGTTTGATTTTGCCTCTATCGGAGTGGCCGCTCCGGTGGGGGCCGCTTTTTATGCGTTGCTCTCCTTTGCCGCCCGTGGTAATATTTGGGTGAAAGGAGGGGTATCTCTACCATCAACGCAGTAATGTTTCAAAGAAACTGGTATGTAATTGTCACCTTGTTAGATTCCATATTCTTCTCAACGAGAATCTGGAATCTTTTTTACCAATGACTGGGGCAACAAGTTCCCGAATTAGGATGGCAACTTTCATAAAATCATCTGCTGCCACCATTGTTTTCTGGTTTCCGTTCATCTTTTTAGGCTCCTTTTTTAAGTTGGCTTAAGATTTCTACATTCTTGGCACCAGCATCGCCAGAGCATACACCGCCGCGATCAGGGCTATCAGCGGCAGCCCTTCGACGATGCCGCGCTTGGCGTTCTGGAGGCCGCCACAGATATGTATAAGTTCTTTCATACCCGCTCCTTTCAATACTGGATACTCTGTCTCAAATCATCGATTGGGATGTTAAGACCGCGGCCTATACGAGTCAGTTCTCCGAGTGTGAGGTTTTCAGGATGCTTAAAGCGCGCCGTTATGGTATTCTTTGTGCATCCAATCATTCCGCCGATGTCCTCGTACGTCTTCTCAGCGACCGTCGCCGTACCCAGTATCAAAGCAAGGAGCTTATCGTATTTGTGCTTTTGCGCGTCGAATACTGTGCGGGGCATATATAACAGCCCTCCTTTCATGCTACAGTTCAATGTCCAGTGCCCGAGCGATTGCCTTTGCGACCGCCTCAGAGTCTCTACCCTTACCGCCAGTCATAAACACGTGTATGGTCGACTCTTTGTAGCAGCCCGTCATTTTCGCAATGTCTGCATTGGTGATTTTCCGGTCAAGCTTTATATGCCGGACTTTGTCGCGGAACAACTCGTAAATGATTTTCACCCCCAAATCACATAATTTATGTAAATAACACTTGACAAATTAGTGAAAATTAAATACTATGTAGTCGCCAAACACACATAATATTAGTTGATAATTCGCTTTTTGAGAAGTTTTCTCATAAGGCTTGGGTTTTTGTTGCCTAAATTTGTCAAATATTTCTTACTATCGACATATTATCACG
>JAAYWX010000188.1 GCA_012516225.1 Clostridiales bacterium | reverse complement strand
CCACAGTACTGGTAGGAAGAATATAATCGCAATGATCCACAATAATGCGTAATACCCACCTTTTTTCTTAGTAGCAAGCATATTAGCCAACCTCACTGTTCTTCTTATTCAAAATAAACAGGAAAATCGATGTGAACGCGATCGCAACTAGCAGGGTAATAAGAGCATAGGCTGATGCGCGGCCAAGATACAATGATTGGAATGCCACACGATAGAGGCTGATACCCAACAATTCCGTAGCTGCCCCCGGCCCGCCGGTGGTCATCGCCCATACCAAGTCCATTGTCTTGAAACAATCGATAGTACGTAACATTATGCCAAGCATGAGTATATACTTTCCGTGAGGAAGTATAATATGTTTAAACTTCTGTCCCCATCCCAAACGGTCAATATTCGCCGCTTCCAACTCTGCTTTGGGAACCGACCCAAGTGCGGCAAGAGTCATGAGAAGCATAAACGGCGTCCACATCCATATATCAACACCAAGGCATGTTGGAAATGCCAGATTGACATCAGTCAAAAGTTCAATTGCTTTTCCGCCATTAAATAATGAAATGATATAAGAGATTACCCCGAAGTTTGGATTTGTCATCAATTTAAAATAGTTGGCTATCGCTATTGGCGCTAATATCATCGGAGAGAACAATAATGTCAGAGCCAATCTCCTGCCTGGCATCTTTGCACTGTTCCAAAACAAAAAGCCCAATAAGATGCCCAGAATGGTTTCAATACCAACACCTAATACGACAAACAGAAAAGTTTTGCTGATTGAAGACCATACACTCTCGGATCCAAGTAAATATATAAAGTTTTCTAAGCCGATGAATTGAGCCGTTTTTGTAGCAGAAATCATTGAATAGTCGTAAAAGCTCATGCCGACCATCCACATGGTGGGAAGAGCATTCCAAACAAGAAAGAACAAAACTACCGGCAATAAGATAACAAGCAAAAATCTTTTATCGTCAGAAAAAAACTGTTGTACTTTGCTTATACCTTTTTTCTCAACGCTCTTTGAGGCCGTTTTGTACGTATGACTGAGAACCATACATTCCTCCTCTAATACTTATCTGTGTGGCACAGGGTAATAAATACCCTGTGCCACTCCAGTCATCCCATCGGCGTTATTGACGATTATTTATTTGTCAATAATCGCCTGTTGTTTGGAAGCAACATCGTCAAGTACCGCTTTTGCCGTCTCAACTGAGCCGTCATTACCGGCCATGTACTGGCTCCATGCTTCCTGCTGCGTTGCAAGCAATTCAGCATATGTCGGTTCATGCCAGAAGTCTTTGGAGTTTCCTTCCTGCATCATGTACTTAAAGGCTGTGAACCAGGGCTGAATTTCTTCAAACCCGTCGCTGTTAAGAACGCTGGCTTTCAGCGGGTTTCCGCCGCGTTTCGCAAACTCAAGCTGAGTTTCGTCGCTATACCACCAATTCAGGAAGTCCGTAACGACCTGCATCTGATCAGGTGTGTTATACGCATTGATGACCCAGGGCTGTCCGCCAAGGCTCGAGCAGCGGTTTACAGTGCCGTCAGCCATCCTGTAACCAGGCAGTATAACGGCCCAAGTATCGCCCTTGTCAGATGTCATTGCACCACCCATAGCTGCCCACTGCCATGCTGTGGCCACTTTGCCGCTTGTGTAATTGTCAACAATACCGGCAATATCAACATCGATAGCTCCGGGCGGGCAATACTGCATGAAGCTCTTCGAAAGAGCCAGCGCCTTCGCATTGTCTTCCGTATTCAGGACGCCTTCAATCTTTCTGGTAGACGGATCCCAAATCTCCCCACCGGCGGACCATATGAACGGATAGAACGAACCTGTCAGGTAATCATATACTTTGGAATACTGAATGGTTGTTCCATACAGTCCCTGATCCGGACGAGTGAAAAACTCGCAGATCTGTTTATACTTTTCAAAGTCAATGTCTTCCCACTGCTCGATGGAAGAATCCGAGGGCAGATCCCATCCGTATTTCGCCTTGAAGTTCGCCCTTTCGGTCGAATCGGTAAACAAGTCAGCACGAACGTACATGATAAGAACGTCGGCTTCCTGGGGCAGACCCCAAATGTCGCTGCTTCCGTCAGGATAGTTCTGAT
>JAAYWX010000187.1 GCA_012516225.1 Clostridiales bacterium | reverse complement strand
GTGCAGGGGCAGTATGCGTTTTCAAAAGCAGAGATGCAACTGCCTTATCGCATATTTTCTGTTTTATCTGAATAAATTTGCCCACTCCTTGCTAAAAGTTTTCTTATGGCGGCTCATGCTTGTATAAATGTTTCATTGTAAAGCTGCAGCTGCGAGGGATTTCCACGATTGTGAAAAACAGCGACTCTGGAATGAATTTGATTAAAAAATACAAAAAGCCGGTGCTTCTGCACATTACAGAAGTCATCAGCTCTGAAAGCGGTTTCGGCATTGCCTCGGGAGAACTTCATTCCCAAAGATTATTTTAACAGAATATCTTAAATAATGCAACGTGAAATATTAGTTTATTGATGTACTCAACTCGCTTAATATTTGTATGCCCGCAAGCCTGAAATACAGGCTGGAGCAAATGCGGGCAGAAACAGGGAAATCAATCTCGGCTATAATTACCGAGATTCTCGAAGAAAAGATGAAGCGCGGATGAACTCCGCGCTTTTTTGTTAGCGTTTTTGTTAGCATTTTTGTTTTCAAAATGCTAACGGAAGCTATTTTATTCAACAACATTTTATAATATTTGAAAGAGCTTAAAATCCTGCAAAGCATTGAAAATACTAAGAAAAACAGAAAAAATCCCGTAACCACAAAGGCTACGGGATTTGACATTTTTGGTGGACGATACAAGACTCGAACTTGTGACCTCCCGCACGTCAAGCGGATGCGCTACCAGCTGCGCTAATCGTCCTAATTTACCGGCGTGTGTTATTGTACATCATCTGAAGTGCATTTGTCAACTGTAAAATTCTATAATAATTCAAAAACCCTGTCATTTTTGCCTGCCGGGCAAAGTCAGCCTAAAATTGAAACGGCAATCTCACGCACAATTCCGACTGCGCCGCAGGCGAGTATCGTCGTTATAACACCCGTTTTCCATTTTCTGAGAACAAAAAATGCCGACAGTGCTAAAACTGCGGAAAACCAATCCGCCGTTGAAAGTAAAACAGATCTCCCGCCCCAAAGCGCCTCAACTGAAATGCTGACGGCGGCAGATGCTATAAGCCCAGTAACGGCAGGCTTAAGTCCGCTTAAAATATTCTGCACAGGTTTCATTTGCCCATACTTCCGGTAAAGAAAATAGAGCATCGTAACTATAAGGAATGGAGGAAGCATAAATCCAAAAGAAGCTATAAGCGCTCCAGTAATTCCGCCGACCTTAGTACCGGCAAAAGTTGCTGAATTTATTGCTATAGGGCCGGGTGTTATTTGAGAAATTGTCAGCAAATCTGAAAATTCAGCCATGGAAAGCCATTTGTTTATTTCAACACACTGCTCATGTATAAGAGGAAGCGCAGCATATCCTCCGCCGAAAGCAAGTATTCCGATAAGGCAAAAACTCAGAAAAAGCTGCAGATAAATCATAAGCTCTTGCTCCTTCCGTCTTTCAGCGCACCTATAAGTGCGCCAAGCGCTCCGCTTGCTATAATGATTACGGATGTGTTGATGCCGAAAAACCATGCGGCGGCAAAAGCTCCGAGCATGATAAATATATACGGTGCCTGATCCTTTTTCAGGTACGGTGCTGCCATGCCCACTACCGTATCTGCTATAACAGCGGAGATTCCCGCCCGCATTCCTCTGAAAGCCGCCGAAACAAAGCGGTTGCCGCTGATATAATCATAAAAATAGCAAACGGCAGACAGTATAACCATAGGCGGGATAGCAGTCCCTAAAAGGGCGCTCAGCGCGCCTTTCAGCCCAAGAAGCCGATATCCGAGCAACACGCTGGCATTTAAAACTATTGCTCCCGGCGCAGACTGGCCTATTGCCGTAAGCTCCGCAAGCTCGTCGTCACTTATCCAATGCAGCTCATTTACGAACTTTTCCCTCAGCATTGGTATCATCACATATCCGCCGCCGATTGTAAACGCTGATATTTTCAGAGTATACAAAAAAAGTGCAGTGCAGGTAGGTTTTGATTTATTCATTATCAGCGAATGTCCTTCCCAAACAAATAAGCGGAGACCACTTGCGGGCAGCATCCCGCAGCGGCCGTCCGCTTGAAAAATTTCTATAGTTGTTCACCAGATTATAACAACACATTCTGCCGCTTTTCCGTAACAGCGGGCTATGACGGATGCCTTGCCTTTGCCGACACCGGTAACAAGCCCAGTATCGTCAACCGTCAATATCGCTTCATCGGTTGATGACCACTCAATCGGGCCTTGCACATCCAAAGGATAAACAGTCGCGGTTAGCTGTGTTTTGCGCCC
>JAAYWX010000186.1 GCA_012516225.1 Clostridiales bacterium | reverse complement strand
CGTTTTCGGCGGCAGTATTTGCTGCATATTATCTCGTTGCTCCCGAATTTTACCTTTATTCTGCGGCTTTATGCGCCGCGCTTTCATTTGCTGCGTTTTTGCTGAAAAGAGATGCGCGGACATATTTTCTGCTGGCAGCAATTTCAGCAGCAGCAGGTTTTATGGCGAGCTGGGGCTCTTACAACTTCAAGACGCTGCCCGCGCGTGAGGCGGCGGGAAAAGAACTGGCGGTTTCGGCACGAGTTGAGGATTACCCGGAAGAACACGGTACATATTCCACAGTAATAATGAGATTGACGGGAAATAATGTCCCGAAGCTTAGGGCCATATTATACTGCTTTGACAAAGAGCTTCCGGAACTGTGCCCGGGAGATCTTATAACCGCGGACGTTAACATGAAGCCGGCGGACAACCGTTACGGTAAGCCGTATGGGAAACTGAACGCCGACAATATTTATCTTGAATGCTATCTTGACGGCAAAATAGAAGTTGTTGGAAAAAGCTCGTCTAAGTTTCTATATTTCCCGCAGACCGCCGCGCGGGAGGTGAAGAAGAGCGCTCTCGGCGTATTTTCTGAAAGGGCGGCACCGTTCATGACAGCACTTTTGACCGGAGATACGGGACTTTTGCGCGGAGATCCTATTCTCTATTCACAGATGGCAGAAGCCGGGATACTTCATACAGTGGCTATTTCAGGCATGCATGTCGCTTTTCTCGCGGGGTTCGTGCAGATGATATTTAAACGGAGGAAAACGGCATCTATGGTCGGCATTCCTCTGGTTATATTCTTTATTCCTTTTGCAGGGGCGTCTGCTTCTGTCGTAAGAGCGGCCTGTATGCAGATTATGGCTCTTGCCGCACCTCTGCTGCGGCGGGAAAATGACAGCATAACATCCCTTTCGCTTGCCCTTGCCGCAATGCTTATGATAAACCCAAATGCAGCGGCTTCCGCGGGACTCCAGCTTTCATTTTTGGCAACAATGGGGATATTGATCATATCTCCGAGAATCTATGAGCCCCTTGCAGAGAAAATAAGGGCTAAATTCCTCAAATCGGGAAAAGGAATTTTCAGCCGAGCAGCAGGAAAGGCGCTTATTGCAATCTGCGCCGCGTTTGCCTCATCGCTGGGGGCGATATCCTTCTCAATGCCTTTGTCCGCTTTTTATTTCGGTTATGTTTCCGTTATAGGAATAATAGTGAATGTGCTTGTTTTTTGGGCTGTTTCAATATGTTTTGCGCTTGGCTATGCATCCTGCGTTTTTGGAATGGTCTGGTTGCCTATTGGAAAGCTTGCCGGAACTTTGACAGGCGTCTTTTCGGGATATATTATGGAAGTCGTTCGTATGGCAGCAGAGCTTCCATACGGCGCAGTTTATACTCGAGAAAGTATTTTTGGATATTGGATTGCAATTTCATATGCAGTTTTCATTGCCTGCTTTGCCTTGAGCAGAAAAAGAGGCTTCCGTCCTGTTATTCCGACTTGTCTTTCCATATCTCTGCTGTGCTGTGCTGTTATTTTAACAGAAGCAAGAGCAAGGCATAATTACAGCAGCATGACTGCTGTTGATGTCGGTCAAGGACAGAGCATAGTAATTATTTCCGGCAAAGCAACGGCAGTAATAGACTGCGGCGGGAATGGGAAAAACGTCAGCGCGGGGGATACGGTTGCTTCGTACCTTCTCAGAAACGGACATCATACAATTGACATTCTCGCACTTACGCATTTCGATGAAGACCATGTCAACGGTGTAACCACACTGATGGGGAAAATAAATGTTAAGCGCCTGTTTATTCCCGATGGGTCGTACGGCAAAACTGCCCGTAGCGAAATATTGAATATGGCAGAAAGGTGCGGCACACAGGTTTACATAATACAGAGAGATGCCGATATATCAGCCGAAAACTTGAGCATTGAGGCTTATTCGGTAATAAGTCAGGATGAATATGGCCTGATGTTCCTCGGACGTATAGGAAATTTTGAGGTATTTATACCAGGTGACGCAGATATTAATGAGGAAGAACGCTTTCTGAAAGGCCATAGGCTGCCGGATACGGAAGTTTTTATTGCCGGCCACCACGGATCCAAGTATTCCAGCGGCAGCGAAATGCTCGCTGCGCTTAAAGCCGAATATGCCGTGGTTTCCTGTGGCCGCAACAGCTATGGGCATCCGTCTTCCGAGGCGCTTGGACGCTTCGAGGCGGCGGGAATGCAAATACTTAGGACAGATAGAATGGGTAATATATGTTTCAGGATAGACGGAGAGGAGGGGCAGCTTGACTAAGAAAGATAAGAAAGACGAAAAGACAGATTATGGTTTTCTTCTGCGGGAATTGAAAGAACAGGGACCTCAGAGACTTTATATGCTCTGGGGAGCGGAAAACTATCTGAGAGAGAGCTTTTTGGATGAAATAAAAAAGCTCTGTTTTGGCAACGGCGGCAAAGATTTCAATTACCACAAGATAGGCGGTTCCCCTCTGGATTTGCAAAAATTTGCAGAAGCTGTTGAAACGGTTCCTTTTTTAGGAGAGAGAACACTTGTCGAAGTAAGGGATTTTGAAGTCAATTCCATAAAGGAAGAGCATTTGGAGCGCCTGAAATCCATAGTTTCAGATATACCCGACTATGCTACGGCAGTTTTTGTCCTTCCGGAAGGCTGTGAGCCGGACGGCAGGCTGAATTCGGTCAAAACTATGAAAAAGTTTGGCTGTGCCATAGAATTTACGCCACAGCCGCAGGGACTTCTTATAAACTGGATAACCCGGCGCTTTTCCGCACTGGGCAAAAAAATCGGCAGAACAGAGTGCGAGAAGCTGATTTTTACATCAGGAGAACTGATGACGGGACTGATACCGGAAATAGAAAAAATCGCCGCTGCGGCCAAAGGCGAAGTTATAACGGAGAAGGACATTGAAATAGCGGCACAGCGTATACCGGAAGCAAGCGTTTTTGAACTTACGGAGCGCCTGTCCGAAAAAAACTATGATGCGGCCGCTGAACTTATGGCAGAGCTTTTGCTTTCGGATGAGCATCCTATTAAAATACTTGCCATGATAGGTTTTCAGATGAGAAGACTTTATACGGCAAGGACGGCGCTTGATGCAGGACTTGGACGAGATTTTATAATGGAAAGTTGCGGAATAAAACTGCCGTTTATAGCTGAAAAGCTTATTAAGTCAGCTTCGAGGTTTACGACGGAGCAGCTTAAATCGGCGGTGGAACTTTGTGCTGAAAGCGATTATAGGATGAAAAGCTCATCTGAAGATGACGAGGATATTTTGAAAGAACTTCTGCTCAGACTTGCTGTGGGAGAGAAAAAATGCTCAGAGTAAACGAGGTTATCGTTGTAGAAGGACGGTATGACAAAAACACCCTCAGCCAGATTATTGATGGTACGATAATAGAAACTGAGGGGTTCGGCATATTTTCGGATAAGGAGAAACTGAACCTTCTAAGGAAGCTTGCAGAAAAAAGAGGCCTTGTCATATTTACTGACAGCGATGGGGCGGGATTTATAATAAGGAACTATCTGAAAGGCGCAATAGATTCAAAACTTATTAAGCACGCTTATATTCCGGACATATACGGGAAGGAAAGACGAAAAAACGCTCCATCAAGAGAAGGAAAGCTTGGAGTGGAGGGAATGAGCCGCGAGGTTATTCTTGAAGCGCTTGCAAGGGCGGGAGTTTCGGCGGTTGAAACGGAAATCCGCGAACCGGCGGAACAGATAAGCAAGGCAGATTTATACGCGCTTGGGTTCTCCGGAGGAGCCGGAAGCGCCGAAAAAAGGCTTGCGCTTTTGAAAGAACTTGGTCTGCCTGAAAAAATCTCGGTCAATGCGCTGTTGGATGTCCTTAACGCCCTTATGACAAGAGAAGAGTTCTTGAAAATGTTTTGCCTCTGATTTAGATATCTGATGTTTTTTGTGCAAGAAAGATATATATAGTTAAAAATGAAGGTCACATACAAATAAATGTAGCGCTCTAAATTGAAATGTGGTACAATACGGCAGAGACTGTTGTTTCGCAGCGGCGAAAAACTGGAATTGAAGGTGAACAATAATGAAATGTCCTTTTTGCGGTTATGCCGAAAGCAAAGTAATCGACTCGCGCCCGGCGGAAGAAGGCGCAACCATACGCCGCAGGAGAGAATGCCTTGCCTGCCAGAAAAGATTTACAACATATGAAATAATGGAGCGCCTGCCGCTTGTGGTGGTAAAGCGCGATGGAAGCCGGCAGGCTTTCGATAAGATAAAAATTATGAATGGTATGCTCAGAGCATGCGAAAAGCGGCCTGTTTCGATTCAGGCACTGGAAAAAATTTCAGATGACATAGAGCAAGAGCTTCAGAACTCACTTGAACGTGAGGTTACGACAACAGAAATCGGCGAGATGGTTATGAACAGGCTGAAGGACGTTGACGAGGTTGCTTATGTCCGTTTCGCCTCGGTTTACCGCCAATTCAAGGATGTTAATACTTTTTTCGAGGAGCTTTCAAAATTGCTTGACAAAAAGAGCTAAAAAATTGACCCTATCGTTATTTTTTCCATTATTGAAATGCTATGGAGCTGTTCTTTAAGCTTGCCGAATGCGGCTTTCGGAACGGTTTCGCCGCTCTGCAGATCGGACAAAAGCTCAAAATAAGCGTCGGTTACAAGGTCTACTTCACTGTGACGCAGCATAATATGCGCGTATGAGTCCCAGCCAAGCCATTTTTGCATGGAGTCTTCCACAATAGACGCGGCGCCACTGCCATCTCCGCTGTTGTAAAGCTGTTCCGCGCTTTCTATGTCTTCTGTCAGCGCTCTTGTTTTGTTTTCAACATAATGGGTGTTAAAAACGGAGATGACAAAAATAGCTGTAATCAGAGCGGCTGCTATATATTCACGTTTCATTTTTCTCCTCCGATTTTGCAAAATAGATCTGACCTGTACCGTTGACGGACATGAGGTAAACATCTTTTGCACTTTTCACTTTCCTTGCGGTAAGCTCTTTCTGCAGCCATTCCTCGTTTTTGCCACAGATGCTCAGATTTTCTCGTATTATGTGTCCGTTGTTTATCACTATAACGGGAAAACCTGTGTCATCCTCCGCAATTTGCATTTGTCCGGCGGTAAGCGGACGTTCCGGCGGGAACAGCACTACATTCAATTTCCCGTCTGTTTCCAAAATTGCGTATTTGACTTTGCTTATGTCAAGAACGCTTTGGGAGCGCAGTTCTTCTGCAAGTTCATCCGGAGTGAAACGGTTTTTTTGCATTTCCTTTTGATTTATTACACCGTCAATAATTAAAAAGCTGGGCTTGCCGCATAAAAGCGCCTTTATTCGCGAGCTTTTCACTATCACACCGGATATGATAAGTTCGCAGCAGAGAAGAATAATTATAGGAAGCACGCCGTTCATCAGCGGTATGCCTATATCCTGAAGAGGATGCGCAGCTATGTCCGAGATGAGTACCGTTATTACAAGCTCCGACAGCTCCAGTTCACCTAACTGGCGTTTGCCCATCAGCCGCATGGCGACAAGAAGCGACAGATAAATAATCATGGTTCTTATAAATACGATTCCCAAAATCATCACCCCTTTGTATTAGATTTTCCTGTTATGTATCAATTATGAGATTGAGGGACAGATTTATCAGATTATACATAATTTTTTAAAAATACTATGATAATATTGGAAAATAAATGTGGGCACTAATTTGTTTTTTCGGTATTCTTCTCAGAGTATCCGCTTTTCGTTGTGGAGGTTGCCAGATATGAAATTTACAAAAATGCAGGGATGCGGGAACGACTATGTATATGTGAACTGTTTTGAGGAGGAAGTTCCGGACAGACCGGAGCTTGCAAGATTTGTTTCAAACCGCAATTTTGGAATAGGAAGCGACGGACTTATTTGCATATGTCCTTCCGATATTGCCGATTTCAAGATGGATATGTACAATATCGACGGAAGCAGCTCGCAGATGTGCGGCAATGGTATTCGTTGCGTGGCAAAGTATGTTTACGACAATGGGATGACTGATAAGACAAAGCTGACTATTGAATCCGGCGGAAGCGTAAAAACTCTTGAACTGAACGTGGCAGACGGAAAAGTAAAAACAGTCAGGGTCGATATGGGGACTCCAGAATTTCGCCCGCAGTTTATTCCGATTGCGGAGCACGGGAAGAATTTTATAAACCGATCCGTTATTGTAGGGAATGAAGAATACTTTGTTACGGCGCTTTCCGTTGGTAATCCTCATGCGGTCGTTTTTGTGGAAGATGTTGATGCGATAGATATATGTGATATAGGGCCTAAGTTTGAAAATCATCCTCTTTTTCCGGAGAGAGTAAATACCGAATTTGTAGAGGTTATCGATAAGGATACTCTTAAAATGAGAGTTTGGGAGCGCGGCTGCGGGGAAACACTTGCCTGCGGCACAGGTGCTACGGCATCACTTATTGCTGCCGCCCTCTGCGGGTATACCGGCAACAGCGCGACTGTACGGTTGTTGGGCGGAGAGCTTTTTATAGAATGGGACAGAGATAAAAACAGAGTGTATATGACAGGGCCTGCGGTCACTGTTTTTGATGGAGAACTGTATATTTGAGCTTGAATATGAGTATTCCGGCGGCATATCAGCCGCATTAACATAAAAGCCAATACGTTTAACAGCGAAACTATCGCAAGGAGATTTAAAGATGCTGACTGTTAATGAAAACTTCTTGAAACTTCCGGGAAACTATCTGTTTTCGGAAATATCGAAACGCATTTCAGCCTATAAGGCGGAACATCCCGAAAAAAGTATTATTCCTCTCAGCATAGGGGACGCCACCCGTCCCCTTTCTCCCGCTGTCGTGGCAGCAATGCACAAGGCGGTCGATGAGATGGGTACAACAGAGGGATTTAGAGGATACGGACCTGAACAAGGCTATGCCTTTTTGCGTGAGACTATAAGAGATAAGGTTTACAGCCCCCTCGGCGTGGATATTTCCGCAGACGAGATTTTCATAAGTGACGGAGCCAAAAGCGACTGCGGAAACATAGGTGATATTTTCGGAAGCAATAATGTTGTAGCAGTATGCGACCCAGTTTATCCAGTGTATGTTGATACCAATGCAATGGCTGGCAGAGCCGGAGAATATGACGGCACACGCTGGACGGACATTGTATATATGCCCTGCAACGAGAAAAACGGTTTTATGCCGGAGCTTCCTGTAAGAACGCCCGATATTATATACCTCTGTTTCCCAAACAACCCGACAGGAGCGGCGGCAACAAAATCCCAGCTTAAACTGTGGGTGGACTATGCGGTTAAAAACGGAGCGCTTATTCTGTTTGACGCGGCGTATGAGGCTTATATTTCCGAAGAAGGGATACCCCATTCTATTTACGAAATCGACGGGGCAAAAGAATGTGCTATAGAGTTCCGCAGTTTTTCAAAGACAGCAGGTTTTACCGGAACGCGCTGCGCTTATACTATAGTGCCGGAAGATCTGAAGTTTGGAGGAGCATCCTTAAACAAACTCTGGAACCGCCGCCAGTGTACGAAATTTAACGGCGTACCATATGTCGTCCAACGTGCCGCGGAAGCTGTTTATTCCGAACAGGGTATGAAAGAGGCACGCGAAATCATAGATTATTATATGAACAATGCAAGAGTAATCAGAAACGGACTCAAAAACGCTGGACTTACGGTTTACGGCGGCATAAACTCCCCCTATGTATGGGTTAAAACTCCCGGCGGAGTGGATTCATGGAGCTTTTTCGATAAACTTCTGAAAGAAGCGGGAGTAGCCGTTACACCCGGCGTAGGATTTGGCCCAGAGGGAGAAGGCTTTATCCGCCGGACAGGATTCGGAGATGCGGAGCAGCCCAAACAGGCTGTTGAACGTGTGACGAGAATCATATAAAATTAAAAAACTGATAAAGAGATACAAAAAGTATAGAAGGCAATAGCCTTCCGCATCAGGGAGGGAACTTTATGTGCGGAATAGTAGGTTACACCGGAGGCAGCCAGGCCGCCCCAATATTATTGGAGGGACTCGCAAGGCTTGAGTACAGGGGATACGATTCTGCCGGAATTGCTATAAATAATGGTGAAAAGATAGATGTGGTTAAAGCTATGGGACGTCTTGCCGTACTTTGCGATAAGTGCGGCAATGGAAGGGACGTCCCAGGCAATATTGGAATCGGACATACCCGATGGGCAACACACGGCAGGCCCTCGGATGTAAACTCACATCCACATGTTAGCGAAAACGGGCGTATAGCCATTGTACACAACGGTATTATAGAAAATTATGCACAGCTTAAAGAAATGCTGATAAACCGAGGCAGGGTTTTCAAATCCGAAACGGATACAGAAGTTGCCGCTCAGCTTATAGACTATTACTACAACGGGAATATACTTGAAGCGGTTGCAAGAGCCGTCAGAGAGCTTGAGGGAAGCTATGCCCTTGGAATTATATGTGCGGATGAACCGGATACTATTGTCGGAGTTAAGAGCCACGCCCCGCTTATTGTTGCATATGGCGAGGACGGCAACTTTTTTGCCTCAGACGTTATGGCGGTTTTAAATTATACAAAAACGGTTTCATATCTCGATGATGATGAAATTGCTGTTGTCCGCAGCGACGGTATAAAGTTCTATTCGCCGTTTCTTGATGAAATAAAAAAAGAAAAGTATGTTGTGGACTGGGATATAAAGGCTGCTGACAAGTGCGGTTATGAACATTATATGTTCAAGGAGATTATGGAACAGCCGGAAGCCGTAAGGCGTACTATAGAGCCGTACATCAGAGATGGAAGGGCAGATCTTTCCGATGTTCTGGACAGGGAATATATTAAAAATGTCAGCCGTATTTTTATTGTCGCCTGCGGCTCGTCATACCATGTGGGAGTCATCGCAAAATACAATATTGAAAAGCTGGCGCGCATTCCGGTTGAGGTTGTTCTTGCTTCTGAGTTCCGTTACTGCGACCCTATCATAGACAAAAACACACTGGTTATCTGCATAAGCCAGTCAGGGGAAACCGCGGATACACTTGAGGCGCAGAACGAGGCAAAGCGTCTGGGAGCTGTTACGCTTGCCATCGTAAATGTTGAGGGCAGCGCAATTGCAAAAGGTGCGGACAAAGTTATTTATACGAAAGCAGGACCGGAGATTGCAGTTGCAACAACCAAAGCTTACAGCACCCAGCTTGCGGTTACGGTTCTTATTGCTCTTTATGCTGCAGAGTGCAGAAATTCTCTATCAGAGGATGAGTATGGTATTATTCTCAAGGAACTTCTTGCTGTTCCCGAAAAAATGATGAAAATACTTAACGATAAGGCCAATATACAGTATCTTGCATATCAGCACTTCAATAATGAGGATCTGTTCTTTATCGGCAGGAACATAGATTATGCGCTTTCTCTTGAAGGGTCATTGAAATTGAAGGAAATTTCATACATACATTCGGAGGCTTATGCGGCAGGAGAACTGAAACACGGGACGATATCCCTTGTTGTGGACGATACGCTTGTAATCGCTGTCGCGTCTTACGGACGCCTTGTAGATAAGACTCTCAGCAACGCGCTGGAGGTAAAGGCGCGCGGCGCCCGTGTGATGGGGATTACCACAGAAAGCCTGAAAGAAAAAGTGGCCAAAGCGACCGATGAAATAATCACTATTCCCGATACGCATGAAGTGCTTCTGCCATCGCTTGCGGTTTTGCCACTGCAGCTTTTTGCATATTATGTTGCGCTTTACAGGGGATGCGATATTGATAAGCCGAGGAATCTGGCAAAAAGTGTAACTGTTGAATAAAAAATTAAAGAAACTGCGAATGGCCGTATAACTCCAAAAACTAATAAAAAGCCATATTAAAAACATGGCTCCGATAGGGAGGAAAAACCTATTGGAGCCATGTTTTTTTGTATAGTTAAGTGTTAAAGGGACAAGTGCTTGATGGGGAGTTCCATGTGAACTCTTATGTGTTTACAGGAGCAATTTCATTTAAACAAGAATTTTCATATTTAAGACTTGACAAAGAAAGAAAGTTTGATTATACTGTATATACTGAATATATACAGTATAATCAAACGTTGGAGCAGAGCTATGGATATTATTATAAGCAACGCAAGCGAACAGCCGATATACGAGCAGATTTTCAATCAAATAAAAAACAATATCATATCCGGCAAATTGAAGGAAGGAGATGCGCTTCCGTCAATAAGGAATTTGGCAAAGGATCTGCGTATAAGTGTGATAACGACGAAACGCGCATATGACGAGCTTGAAGCGGCCGGGTATATAAATACCGTTGCATCTAAAGGCTGCTTTGTTGCACCTAAGAATGTCGAAGTAATCAGGGAGGAGCACTTGAAGGAAATAGAAAAGCGTATGAGGGAAATTTCAAATCTTGCCGCTGCCTGCAACCTCAGCGAGGACGAAATAATAGAAATGTACAGAGTAATTCAAAGAGAGGGCTGAGAGACATGAACGCTATTGAAACGAGAGGACTTTGCAAAACTTATGGAGATTTCAGACTTGAAAATATAAACCTTGTTCTTCCGTCAGGCTGCATAATGGGACTTGTTGGAGAGAACGGGGCGGGAAAGAGTACTACAATAAAACTTATTATGAATGCAGTAGAGCGTGACTCGGGAGAGGTCTCCATAATGGGAACTGACAATAAAAGTCGCGAGTTTAAGAAACTGAAGGAAAATATTGGAGTTGTACTTGATGAAGCATATTTCCCCGAAGTACTGAATGCCGTAAATGTAAATGCCGTAATGAAAAGTACATATAAAAACTGGAATGAAGAACAGTATTTCAATTATATTGACAGATTTTCGCTGCCGCGGCAAAAACGGTTTAAGGATTATTCGCGCGGAATGAAGATGAAACTTGCAATAGCGGCCGCACTGTCGCACAGTCCGAAACTGCTTATTCTTGATGAGGCGACAGGCGGACTTGACCCTATGATCAGAGATGAAATTCTTGAAATATTCAATGAGTTTACAAGAGATGAAAGTCATTCTGTGCTTATCTCATCGCACATTGTAAGCGACCTTGAAAAAATTTGCGATTACATTGCGTTTATTCATAACGGAAATCTGATTTTCAGCGATGAAAAAGACAGGCTTTTTCAAAAATACGGAATAATCAGAATGTCAAAAGAGAATTTTAAAGAGGTACCGCAAGATGCAGTTATAGGTAAAAAAGCTTCAGAATATTTCGTTGAAGCACTTGTCAGGAAAGATCTGATGCCGGGGAACTGCAATTTTGAACGAGCGGGAATTGAAGAAATTATTTTGTTTATGGCAAAGGAGGATAGATGATATGAAAGGGCTTTTGCTGAAAGATTATTATACAATTACAAAGCAGATTAGAATTTACCTGCTAATTCTTGTGATTTTTGCTTTTCTGCCCGGTTTTCCAGCTTTTTTGCTCGCGCTTGTTTATTCCTCCATGCTGCCTATAACAGTCATAGCTTATGACGAATATTCAAAATGGAACAGGATGGCGGAAATGATGCCTTATTCGGAAACGGAACTGGTACTTAGCAAATATGTTCTCGGATATATTGCGGTTGTGCTGATATGGATTTTATCTATAGTTGTACAGACTGTTCTCGAATTGATCGCAGGGATAAAAGGAGATAGCCTAACAGATCCCCAATATATTACGCTTATATGTGTAGCTCTTGGATTTGAAGCGGTAATTTTGCCGCTGATGTTTAAACTGGGAGTTGAAAAGGGGCGTATCATACTTATAGCTCTTGCTGGCGGCGTAACTTTCTGCGCCTCGTTTTTTGGAGGAAAACTTAGTTCCATAAAAGCACTTGAGGCAGATCCGGCAGGCGTAATGATAATAAGTACCGCAGCGGCGATAGTTATGAACGTTTTATCAGTACTTCTATCGGTGCACCTGTACAAGAGCGTGAAGAAATAATAAAAAATTAAAAGAAGATGCTTATAAAAATAAAAACGAAATCCAAGCTTGCGCAGGGATTTCCGTCAAATAAAAAAGACGCCGTCAGGCGTCTTTTTTATTTGAGTTTTCTAAGCAGCGACAGGGGGGAACAGGGTTTCGGCAGTTTTAAATAAAGCTCCATCATAGGGTGAGGAGCAGAGAAAATAGGTTCGCCGTCTTTGCTGTACATTTTTTCAACAGTAAACTCAAGAGGTTCTCCATCATTTGTAAGAAGTTCAACCGTATCTCCTATGCAAAATCTGTTTCTCTGGGTAAGCAAAGCATTTCCTTCACTGTCACAGCTTTCAACCACTGCGCATACGTCGGCAGAAGTGAAATAAATGCTGTCATTGCTGGAATAATACTGCCCGGGAACTCCAAAGTAAAAACCCGTCGAATATTTACGGTGGCTGATTTTGTGAACCTCTTCTACCCATATTTTCGGAAGCGGACGGCCTTCGATGGCGGCGTCAACCGCATGGCGGTAAGCATTTGTGACTGCGGCGACATAGTATGCACTTTTCATTCGCCCTTCAATTTTGAAACTTGAAATGCCCGCGTCTATAAGCTCAGGAAGGTGCTCTATCATGCACATATCGTTGCTGTTGAGAATAAAAGTGCCGTTGTCTTCCGTAATTTCAAAATACTCCCCGGGACGTTTTTCCTCAACAAGATGGTATTTCCAGCGGCAGGGTTGCGCGCATTCTCCGCGGTTGGCATCGCG
>JAAYWX010000185.1 GCA_012516225.1 Clostridiales bacterium | reverse complement strand
TAACTATGTAATACCCGAGTTTTCCGGATATGCGACGGCGATTGGAGCAGCAAGGAGAGTCATTAATGGAACATAGACCTGCTCTGAATTCGGACATAGACCGCATAATGGATATAATAAAAGAGGCACAGCTCTTTCTTAGAGAAAAAGGGGTAAACCAGTGGCAGGACGGATATCCTTCGAGGGAACTTTGTGAGAATGATATAAAAAAAGGATGCTGCCACGTGTTTCTTGTGGACGGGACGATAGCGGGCATTATATCGGTCTTTTATGGTTGGGAAGAATGCTATGAATATATCGAAGATGGCGCCTGGCTCACGGGAGATATGCCTTATGCGGTATTCCACAGGACTGCAGTCGGCAAAGAATACCGCGGGACGGGAGTCGCGGAACGTATGCTGGCTTTTGCGGAAAATTCCGCGGCCGAAAAGGGCTTTGGCAGCATACGCGGAGATACGCATTATGACAATGTGGCAATGCGCAGGCTCCTTGAAAAAAGAGGGTTTGTGCACTGCGGGACAATATATGTGGGCAGCGAAAAAACAGCAATAAACAGACGTGCCTGCTACGAAAAGATTTTGTGAGGAGCGGTATGGATCTTTGCAATATTAATCATATAAAACCACTGCTTTCAAGGCATGGTTTTCATTTTTCAAAGTCTATGGGACAGAATTTCCTTACTGCGTCGTGGGTGCCGGACAGGATCTGTGCCGAGGCGGGAATTGATGAACAAACCGGAGTTCTTGAAGTAGGACCCGGCATAGGCTGCCTGACTGTCAGGCTTGCCGCTTCAGCAGGCAAAGTTGTTGCCGTTGAGCTTGACCGGGCGCTTGAACCGGTACTTGAAGAAACCCTTGCGGACTGTGAAAATGCGGCAGTGATTTTCGGGGATATTCTTAAAATGGATATAGAAGGAATGGTGAAGCAGCATATGACCGGACTTAACCCGGTTGTCTGCGCCAATCTTCCTTATAATATAACAAGCCCTGTAATTTCCGCACTTATTGAGTCCGGATGTTTTGATAGCATGACTCTTATGGTGCAGCGTGAAGTGGCACGAAGAATATGCGCAAAGGCAGGAACCGCCGACTATGGCGCTTTTACGGTATATTGCGGCTGGTATGCCGACTCTCGGATTTTGTTTGATGTACCGCCGGAATGTTTTGTTCCTCAGCCAAAAGTTTGGTCAAGCGTGATAAAGATGACCGTGAGGAAGTCTCCTCCTGTTATGGTTAAAAACGAAAAGCTGTTTTTTGATGTAGTGCGGGCGGCTTTTGCCCAACGCAGAAAAACACTTGCTAATGCACTGAGCTCCGGGATACCGGGGTGTTCGAAAGAAGCTGCAGGTAAAATTCTTTCGGATTGCGGATTTAGCGATAAAGTTAGAGGGGAAGAGCTGGATGTTTGCGGTTTTGCATCCGTAGCGGACAGAATTTCGGAGATCCTTTGATATGCCATTACAAAAACTCAGTTTATTCTTACAAGGATTTTTCGGCAATGAGCAGAGGTGTTAGGAAATAGCAACGGTCACTTTGCGCCTTTGGCTGGCTCAATCCGTGTGGAAGCGGCAAAAAATAATTGCGCCACCGCAAAATCGAAAGATGGTATCCTAAATTTAAAGTTTATATGGCATACAATAATTTCTGCAAATTTAAAAACATGGTCTGCCATCTTTCCAGAAGAATGGAGATTAGATACTCCGTTCGAAAGAAAGAGGCAAACCATGTTTTAAAAATTAGGTTCATTGCATTGCGGACATCAAAAGCAATGGAAGTTTAACGCTTATCCATCTGCACATATTCCCTGTGGGGCTGGACGGAAACATAAGCAGGACGTATTATTTTTCCCATATTAACAATTTCCTCCATTCGGTGTGCGCTCCAGCCCGCAACACGCGCAACCGCAAACATTGGAGTATACAGCTCCATAGGAAGACCGAGCATACGATAAACAAATCCGCTGTAAAAGTCCACATTGGCGCTGACACCCTTATATATTTTTCGCTCTTCTGCGATAACCTGAGGCGCCAGACGCTCAACGGTCGAATAAAGCTCATATTCTTTTTCCAGCCCTTTTTCGACGCAAAGCATTTCAACAAACTGCTTTAAAATGCGCGCCCGCGGGTCGCTTACCGAATATACGGCATGGCCCATTCCGTATATAAGTCCGGTCTTGTCAAACCTTTCTTTTCGGAGCAGACCCCTCAGATAGTCTTTTATGGCATCTTCGTCCGCCCAGTCGGAAAGGCTCTGTTCCATGTCCTCAAACATTTTTACAACTTTGTGGTTTGCTCCGCCGTGACGGGGACCTTTAAGGCTTGCCAGAGCAGCCGCCATGCAACTGTATGTATCCGTTCCGCTGCTCGTAACGACATGGGTTGTAAAGGTGGAATTGTTGCCGCCGCCGTGCTCTGCATGCAGGACAAGACAGAGATCCAATATGCGCGCCTCAAGCGGAGTGTACTTAGAATCTGCCCTTAAAAGATGCAGGATATTTTCGGCGGTTGACAAATCGGAACGCGGAGCGTGTATAAACAGGCTGTTCCCAGATTTATATGTATATCCCTGATATCCGTATACAGCGAGCAAAGGGAAAATTGCAATCAGGTTGATACACTGACGCACGACATTGGGAAGGCTGATGTCATCCGGACGCTCGTCGTAACTTGCCATTGTAAGCACACTTCGCGACAAAGTGTTCATCAT
>JAAYWX010000015.1 GCA_012516225.1 Clostridiales bacterium | reverse complement strand
TTTTTTGTACACTTTAGTGTGGTTTTGGTAGCGAGAGCGGACAAAACCAAATAAACCCCCGGCTCTGCCGGGGGAGGGAATATAGCTTTAGCTTAAAGAAAAGACCTCCGATGTTAAGATGATGAAGGTTTGCCGACCGCATCATCAACAAAGGAGGTAGTCCAAATGGACAAAAATGGTTTAGCAAATACAATGTGGGAATGTAAGTATCACATTGTGTTTGCCCCCAAGTACAGAAGGCAGGTCATATATGGCAGACTGAAAAAGGATATCGGGAAAATATTACGAGAGTTGTGTGATAGGAAGGGATAGAAATAATCGAAGCAGAACTTTGCCGGGATCACATATACATGCAGGTGAGAATACCGCCCAAATACAGTGTATCCGAAATAATGGGGTATTTGAAGGGAAAAAGCTCACTAATAATATTCGACCGCCATGCGAATCTGAAATACAAGTATGGCAGCAGGCACTTTTGTTGTAGGGGCTATTATGTGGATACGGTGGGCAAAAATGCGAAAAAGATACAGGAATATATCCGAAGGCAACTACAAGAAGATGCCACCGCAGACCAGATAAGCATGAAAGAGTACATAGACCCGTTTACGGGTAAGCCGGTGAACAAAGGCAGATAAAAAGGCCGCTTTAGCGGCGGCCTGAGAAGAAAATGCGGTTGGCAGACTATTCAATGCGCTTACAAGTGCAGCCGGTAAAATGCCCTTATAGGTCTAGTGCATACCACCGGCTAAGCCGGTGGTATTGATTCTCTGTCTACCTCTATGCTGCCACCACAAAGTGTCTTATGGTTACATGCATAAATTCATTTTCCTGCTAATAGGATTGGAACCGTTTTTCCCTGATTGTATTATCCAGGCTTTTTGAGTGTACAAGCGGAAGGCCTTGGGTTCGAATTCCCGACAGGTGCGCCAGGAGCCTTCAAAAAGTAAGTGTTTTCGGGGTCTCTTCATGTCCAAACAACACAACCGCCGTATGGAATTTTATCCTGATATTTACAGTAGAAATCTTTAATGAACTGTGGTTAATATTAACTTATGACCCCGAAAAGGTAGACAATTAGTTGCACGCTGGTTATTATAACTTTAAGGTATTTTTGTTCCATTATCATTAACGCTCTAAATTCATACGTCAATACGCGCGATTTGAATCAAGTGCACAAAAATTGAGGATAAAATGAGAAAAGATAGACTCAAGGTTCTTTGGGCGGCGAAAACAAAATACCCAAAAAACTGGGGGATAAAGTCGCACAGGCACGAATGCTATCAGCTGTTTTATATCGTGACGGGAAGCTGCGAGTACATTATCGAAGGGAAGACGGTGAATGTCGGCGAAAACGATTATATTCTCGTGCTGCCCAACGTGGAGCATTCCATGCAAAAAAACCACGGCAGCCTTGTAAGAATGATCGACATCAAGTTTAACCTGAGCGGCGGAGGTCTTCCCGAGAAGCTGAAAGGCATCCCGGGGACGGGGCAGACGCCGGATTCCGTAAGGTGTTTCTTCAAGCTGATCTCCAACGAGATCAAGAACCAGGACGAATACTACAAGGAAGTTGTGGAGGCGTATACCTATATACTGATACTGAAGCTGCTGTCCAACTCCGAGAAAATGAACCCGCCGCAAATCATCACGGAGATTGAAGAGGACGGAATGTCCAGGACCTGCAAGGATGTGGCGCGTTACATCGACAGCAATTACGCGAACGACATCACGCTGGAAGACGTATCTGATGCGCTGGGTTACAACAAGAATTATCTTTGCAGCATATTCAGGAATGAGACGTCGCTGACGATAATGGACTATCTGCGGCGCGTACGAATAGAGCGGGCATGCGAGATGATCGAGATGTCGGACTATACGTTCAGCCAGATCTGCTATATGGTGGGGTTCAAGAGTATCCATCATTTCAACCGCATATTCAAGAACGTCATGAAAATTACGCCCAGCGAGTATAAGATGAACGTCTCGGAGCGCAGCAGCGCTGTCATCCAGATACTTTCAGAAATACCGATAACTATGATGTAAACTGACATCCCGCTTTAGTTTGCCTTTATTTATTGCCGATGCCGGCGTGGTGGAAGATAATATGGAGTCCAAACATTAATAATCGTCAAAACCAAGTGAATTACAGACAAATACACTTCCCGCTTATCAAGTTATAATCTAGGCACAGTCTAAGGGTTATCAGCTTTATTTTGGACAAATCAGAATACGTTTCCGCTGAAAGGTTTAAGGAGTTTCGTAATGGAAAGTAACGCTCAAAACCTCTTATTAAGTATTGAAAATTGTTCAAAAGGCTTTCCGGGTGTACAGGCTTTAAAAGATATCGATCTGAAACTGCACGCTGGCGAGATCCATTGCATAGTCGGTGAGAACGGCGCGGGGAAATCCACGCTGATCAAAATATTGTCGGGCGCGCTGCAGCCGGATACGGGCCGTATCGTTTACCTCGGAAACGAGTACAAAAGCTTTACGCCCAAACAGGCGCAGCTGCTGGGTATACAGACTATTTATCAGGAAATAGAGCTGATTCCGTATATGACGGTGGCGGAGAACATCTTCCTCGGGCACGAAACGTTCTTCATCAACTACAAGAGCATGCGGGAGAAAGCGGCGCAACTCATTAAATCTTTCGGCGTAGACATTGACCCGGGCGATCTGATTATCGACTTGCCCATCGCCCAGAAGCAGACGGTGCAGATACTGCGGGCGCTGGCCATGGACGCCAAAGTGCTGATCATGGACGAACCCACCGCTTCGTTCAGCAAAAGCGAAATACAGCACCTTCTGGAGATGACGCGGAGTATTGCGGACAAGGGCGTGGGCATTATTTATATCTCCCACCACCTGGACGAAGTGTTTGAGATACATGATTCCATTACGGTACTGCGCGACGGCACCAAGGTGGCATGGCACGGCAAGAACGAGGTGAGCGACGAGCAACTGATCTGCGAGATGGTGGGCCGCTGCACCGACATGTTCTACAGACGCGAGAAAGTGCCGATTGACAAGACGCAGTACGTCGAGTTCAAAAACTTCAGCCGGGGCGATAAAG
>JAAYWX010000184.1 GCA_012516225.1 Clostridiales bacterium | reverse complement strand
GTCAAGAAGATTCCTCATGATTGGGAAAACTGCCTGCCCCGTTTCCGCAAAAGCGTTTTTATGCTGCGGCCTTCCGATGCCTGACAAAAGCGGCGAGAAATTAGGGGTCAAAAAAGAGAGAATGAGAAAAAGCGAAAAAACCTTTGCTGAATGATTTGTTTCTGGCATTTTTCTTTCCCTCCTCCCTATAGTTTGGCAAATTTCCAAAATCCATACTCACTAATTATAGTTAATTTCATATTTATGTCAATAGTCGTTAAAGAAAGGCGGAAAATATGTTTTATCTGACGATATTATATCAATTTACATAATGCCCATTTACTATTTAAGAAAAATAAAATATAATAACAAAGAATAGTTTTCCATAAAAGGAAAATAGGGCAATTATTATTTAAGTGCGGAAAACAGCAGAAACAGGCACTCATTTATTGTCTGCAGCGGCTGAGGCACATATTGTAATTTAAACAGGAAAGGATCGAGGATACATAATGAACAAAAGAGTACTGTCAATGATTTTAGCCATAGTTATGCTTGCAACGCTTTCTTCCCCGGCGTTTGCAGTAAGCTATAAAGATATAAACGGACATTGGGCGAAGGACTATATGGAAAGTCTTGTTTCAAAGGGGTTTTTAAGCGGGTATAATGACGGCACCATGAAACCGGACAAAAATCTGACTGCCTGTGAAGCCCTTGTAATCCTTTCAAGATTTTACAACCTTACAGATGTCGAGTCCGAAATGATTCAGACAGACTATGAAAACTATGTGAAACAAATGGTTTCGGCTTCTTATTCATGGGCTTATAAAAATCTTGAAACCTGTCTTGCGGCTGGTATTATAACTAAAGATGAACTAAAGAACATAAGTCTTTCCAGCGAAATACAGAAAGAAAAGCTTGCGCTGTTTCTTGTCAGAGCACTGCAGCTTAATTCTGAGGCACAAAAGTTCTCTGGTTCGCAGCTTGGATTTGCAGATGCATCCAAAATTTCGCCGGACTGCCTCGGAGAGGTAGCGTTACTTACATACCTTAAAATTGTAAACGGTGACAGCAGCAATAAATTTTTGCCGCAATCCAGTGTTTCGCGGGCAGTAGCAGCCGCTATGATATACCGTTCACTGAGCTATCTGGGCGTTAACAATAAGACTCTCGTCATCGACGCATACAACGGGGTTTCACGTACAGAGGGTATAATCACATCGGTAGGGGCAAGCAGTGTACTCGTTTGCGGGTTTGACGGACTGACAAGGGAATTTTCCGTTGCGTCGGATGCTTCCGTAACGGTAAACGGCACCGAAAAGCCGCTCGGTTCGGTTTCGGCAGGCTGCTATGTGAAGCTGACATGGAAAAACGGCGTTGTTATTAAACTCTCCGTTGAAAGCAACTCATCCATTAAATGGGTGCAGGGGCTTCTGTCATCGGTTTCTGCAGCAACTTCATACAGTTCTGTTTATGTTAAAGAAGCATCATCTTCCACACTAACAGGCTATTCCGTTTCCGGAACGGCTTCAGTTACGCGGGATGGCGTATCTGCAACACTCTCCGCGCTTACTGCAAATGATTTTGTTACGATGAAATATGTAAATGGAACAGTGACTGAAATACGCGCTGTATCCGGTATATCCGAATTAAGCGGTACGATAGCTAAAGTTAGTTATGGTACCACTATAACAATGGACATAACGGACAGCAAAGGGATTCTATACAAATTTGCTTTTGATATTTCCGCGTTACCGCTGTTTATGCGGGGAGATAAAACAATTACTGTTGACAGTTTGAAAACCAGTACAAATGTTACAGTTAAATTTGATAAGTGCAAGGTTTATTCCATAACAGCAAAAGGAACAGGAAATACTGTCACCGGAGAGCTGACATCTTATACTGCGTCATCAGGAGGAACAGTATGGGTGATCACTTCAAACGGGAAGTCTTCCTCATATACGCTTGATGAAAATGTCAGCGTTTACAGCGGGAATACCGCGATACCCCTTTCAAACATACATATAGGCGATCAATTGTCTGTTGTCGTTTATGGAAATATAATAACTGAAGTCTATCAGCTAAGTTCAACATCCTCTTCTACAAAAGTTGAGGGGACAGTTCTCAAGGTAGATACGGCGAATCAAATAATTACTATGCTTACCCCATCTGAAAAGCTGATATATATAAAAACTAATTCGCTTGTATCTATTATTGTGGCAAAAACAGGATATTCAACATATCTTTCTTCTATAGCGGCAAATTCAAAACTGACAGCCTACGGCGCTTACAGCGATGCGAAGACATTTGAGGCAAAGTCCATTATCATAGAATAAAAAATAATGTTAAAGTTTTAAAGCCGCCCCCCGATTATTGGGAGCGGCTTTAATAATTATCCGATAAAATATGCTGTGTTTTAAGGAATGTTAGTCCATGATACCGGTATAACCGACCTTTCCGCCTCCGCAGTTTATGGCTTCGGCAAGGGCGTTGCCAGCGCGTGCAAGAAGGCTGTCCTTGTCATCGCTTTCTTCATAGGAAGCTATACCGAAACTGCAGGTAACAGGAAAGCTATGTGAAATTATCAAATTTCTGATTTTTTCGGCAGCTTTGCATGCCTGCTTGAGATTGGTTTCGGGAAGGACTATTATCAGTTTCTCGTCATCCCATCTGCCGACAATATCGGTTCTGCGTATATTTTTCTTTATTAAGCCTGCTAAGTCTGCAAGGATAAGGCGGTCCGCACTTTTTTCAGGAGAATCGGTTTCATTTTTGGAATTTTCCGGTTCAACAAGAATTATGGAAAAGTTTGTTTTGTATCTTGTTCCTCGGTTCAGCTCGTTCTGCAGAAATTCTTCTGCCTTTTCCCTGTTGTATACATGGGTAAGGC
>JAAYWX010000462.1 GCA_012516225.1 Clostridiales bacterium | reverse complement strand
CGATATAGATTACCTTTTTTCTGGTGATTTACTAAATCAAATCACAACTTCTTCTTATTGTGCTAGGCAACTAGGTGTGCCCTATTTTGGATTATATGGGGCTTGTTCTACTATGTCTGAATCATTAAGCTGAGGGGCTATGATTATAGATGGTGGTTTTGCTGACAAGGTAGCTTGTGTTACTTCGAGTCATTTTAGTACAGCTGAAAGACAATATAGATTTCCATTGGAATTTGGAACTCAAAGACCATTTTCAGCTCAGTGGACAGTTACAGGTGCTGGAGCATCTATTTTGTCTTTGGAAGGAAGTGGTCCTTATATCACATATATTACTACTGGGAAAGTTATAGATCTAGGCATAAAAGATGTAAACAATATGGGCTCTGCCATGGCACCTGCAGCTGTAGATACTATTTCTATTCATTTTAAGGATACAGGATATACACCAGATGACTATGATTTGATCATTACAGGAGATTTAGGTCATGTGGGGAATGATATAGTTGTAGATTTCATGAAAAAGCAGGGATATGATATTTCCAAAGTATATACTGATTGTGGTATAAAAATATTTGATAGCAAAAAACAGGATACCCATGCTGGTGGAAGTGGTTGTGGTTGCTCTGCTGTAGTGTTTAATGGCTATATATATAATGAAATGTTGAATGGAAATTTAAATAAAGTGCTGCTTATTTCTACAGGAGCTTTGCATTCACCTACCATGACACAACAAGGTGAGTCTATACCAGGGATAGCTCATGCATTGACTATTTCCAATGAAAAATAAAACAGGAGGTGAAAATATGGAGTATTTAAAGGCTTTTATAGTTGGGGGGCTTATTTGTGCTATAGCTCAAATAATTATGAATACAACAAAATTGACTCCAGCTCATATATTAGTCATATATGTTACCTCGGGGGTCATTCTCACTGCTCTAGGTATTTATGAACCATTGATTAAATTTGCAGGTGCTGGAGCTTCTGTGCCTCTCACTGGATTTGGATATGCATTGTGTAAAGGTGTATTTAAAGGAGTAGATAAAAATGGGTTTATAGGGGTTTTTACAGGAGGATTAGAAGCGGCGTCAGGTGGAATAGCAGCAGCTATTATTTTTGGATATATAATGTCTGTAGTATCTAATCCAAAGACAAAAAACTAAGGAAGAATATCTTCCTTAGTTTCCGTTTTCATTCCCGTTATTTCCTGGATTTTGTTCATTCTGGTTGTTTTCATTTTTATTGTTTGGATTTTCAGTATTGTTTCCTGGGTTTTCATCAATGGGTGTTTCTTCTTCGCCGTTATTTTCTTCGTTGAATTGTTCATTCATCCATTCATCTATGGCATTTTCCTGATTGTGTACAGGACAAATTTCCCATGGTGCAGTATATTGATAATCTTTTGGTACAATACCATTGTGTTCTGAAGGATTATATGGTGGTTCTCTTTTTATGAATACTTTACTTTGAATAGCATCTTTAGGACAGTATTCATTTGCAATTTTACCTGTGGTTGTATCAATATCTAGTACTATATGGGTATCACAATGTTCTCTAGGTTCAGTACCTTGGCAAATATTTCGCTTACAATTGTATTCCCCCTAGGGTCTCCACTGCACGTTTCTGAAGGCAATTTTCCAGATTGACTACATACACTTAGTTTTACTATAT
>JAAYWX010000014.1 GCA_012516225.1 Clostridiales bacterium | reverse complement strand
CGACTCTGAAAGCTATGTGCGAGTTCGCATCTGGCAAAAAAGAGAACAAAGGAGTGTATCTATGCAAAAACGATACACTTATAGAAGCGTATAAAGCGCCGGATAAAAAGCAGCTTGAAACAAATATCTCCGCCGTAAAGAATTTTGCGGAAAATGTACAGATCCCTGTTTATTTTGCGCTTATTCCCGGGAATTCCTCAATAAATTCGGATATTCTCCCTAAAAACGCCCCCAATGACAGTCAGAAAGATGTAATTGATTACTGCTATTTAAATTCAGGAGCTAACAACATTGATATTTACAGCGCTCTTGCCGCTCATAAAAACGAATATATCTTATACAGGACAGACCACCACTGGACGAGCCTCGGCGCCTATTACGGATATGCAGCAATTATGGAGAAAATGGGGATGTCTCCCACTCCCCTTTCAGCGTTCAGCCCCGAAACTGTTTCCAACGATTTTTATGGCACCGTTTATTCAAAATCAGGAATAAGCTGGGTTAAGCCTGATTCCATAGACATATATGCAAAACAAGAAGAAACCACTATAGTTACAAATTACTCGTCCAATGAACCTGCAATAGGTGCTATGTATGATTTTTCCTACCTAAGCAAAAAAGACAAATATTCCATGTTCATGGGTGGGAACACTCCGCTTGAAGTGATAAGAACAAAGAACACAACACTTCCCTCTATCCTTATACTGCGTGACAGCTATATGGACAGCGTTACACCGTTTCTTCAGAACAATTTTTCCGAAATCCATATTATGGACTTGAGGTACTACAAAAGCCGGCTTATGACATCAACAGTAACAGATTATGTAAGGCAACATAATATCGACAAAGTCCTTATATGCTATGGAGTCGGTACTTTTGGAACGGATAACAATGTGTTTCTGCTTAAATAAGAAAATATTCCGAAAATAAAAAATCCCCCTCTGCAGGCGGCAAATCCGCGGCAGACAGGGGATTTTTAAATTAATTTATTTAATATCTGTTCCACCGAAAATGCTGACCGCCCTGATAAAGACTGTTGGGGCGCCGCCTTCGGAGGCTTCGGATACGAACCTGTTTTCAACTCCGCCGAATACCGGAATGCTGCTTACCACTACACGCACATTTTTGGGCAGTATTATATCGGTTCCGCCAAAAATCGAATAAGCGTTAATTACACAGTCACGCCGGATAATCGCATTTTGCAGTTTAAGGTCAACCCCTCCAAAAACCGCATAAGCATTGGCGCCGCGAAACTCAACACCGTTAAACTGGGGCGTGTTGCCGCCGAAAACCGCGAAATAGTTCTGACCTTTGCTTCCAGCGAAAATACCGTTGTTGCCTTCTTTAGGAGCGATAGACGACCTTCTTAGTATAAGACTCAGACCGAAAACAATGAGGACATAAGGGATAGAGAGCCTGTAACCTATGTTGTCTTTAAGTACTCCCTGTTCGTTCAGAAGAAACAGAATACCAAGCCCCGTACCTATGCTGTTGAACATGTTCAGTCCGCTGTTAAATATTGAAATAATGCACGGAACTATAATGAACAAAGTCCACCAGCCGTCAAAAGAAACCTTGTATTCCGGCCAGTATCCCAGTACTTGTGCACCGAAAAAAATGCCTCCCGCAACAACAAGAAGACCCATAATTACAGAAACGGTCTTTTTTCTCATAAGCTTATTCTCCTAAAAAGTCTTTTGACTCACAGCAATTCACAAAGCGGCAAACAAAATTCAATTGCCTGCCGCTTTGTGAGAACAGCCCTTAGTCTTCGTTGTCCCAATTATGCCATACATTTTGAATGTCGTCGTTGTCCTCGAACATTTCAAGCATCTTATTCATGTTTTTAATGTCGTCTTCCGATGTAAGCTTAATATAGTTCTGCGGAACCATCTCAACTTGGGCGGACAGGAACTTATACCCCTGTCCCTCAAGAGCCGACGCGACAGCTTGGAAATTATCAGGCGCGGTATAAATAGCAAACGTGTCTCCTTCGGTGACACAGTCATCTGCGCCTGCATCGAGAGCCGCCATCATTACAGTGTCCTCATCCAGTTTCTTGTCCTCGTTATCTATGATAATGACACCTTTTTTGTCAAATGACCAAGACACACATCCGGTAGTTCCCATATTGCCGCCGTACTTATCGAAATAATGGCGTACTTCCGACGCTGTGCGATTGCGGTTATCAGTCATAGCTTCAACTATCACCGCTACGCCGCTCGGGCCATATCCTTCATAAACTATTGTTTCATAGCTTGAAGTATCGCCTGAGCCAAGCGCCTTCTCAATAGTACGCTTTATGTTATCATTCGGCATATTTGCAGCTTTTGCCTTCGTTATTACGGCTGCAAGCCGGGAATTGTTCGACGGGTCTCCGCTCCCTCCTTCTTTAACCGCGACGATAATCTCTCTCGCGATTTTGGTGAAAGCCTGGGCACGCTTTGCATCCTGTGCGCCCTTAGTTTTTTGAATATTATGCCATTTGGAATGACCCGACATATCAACAGCTCCTCTTGTATTTTGCAAAGGGTATTTTATCATACAATCAAAGCCTGTGCAAGTATTTTTATGGTATTGCTGGCGGAGTCTGCTAATATGCTTTAGGTATTATTATAGGCCTGCGGTTTATTGAAAATTCTCCGTCTATGCTGTTTGCTTTCTTTATCATATCCATTGTAGAACCGTACTTTTTGGCAAGACTCCATAAATCGGCCTCCCTTTCGGAACATATTACAACAAGGGAAGGCGAATTTTGATTTTTCGGACTGCCTTCCTCATCGGTTTCCATAGCGGAGACCACGCTGATTTCAGAGGTTTCACTTATGCAGTACTCCACGTTTATGGTTATTGCAAGTTCTACGTTATGAGGCGAACCTATCGCGGTCGGCTGCTCCGCCAATACAGCCAAAATGTTAAGCCGCTGTCCTTTCAGCAGATCAACGCTTTCTTCGGCGCTCAGCTGAACTTCTATCGCTTCAAACTCTCCGTTTTCAGATTTTCCGGCTCCGCTTATCAAGGCTCGGACGCTTATTTTATTGTCTTCGCTCTCGGCGCATACCGCTGTCGCCGAAACATACATTATTTCGGAAAGCTCCGTTTTCTGCTGAGGTTTTCCACGCATGCTCAGCCTCATATTTTTCATTATCGGGCATTTTGCCACTTTTATCTCTGTATTTTCCGTAGTAATGTTATAAACATTGCTGTATGCATCTGCCACATACACTAAATTTTTCCTTTCGCGGCAGACAGCCTGTGCAGACATATGGAACTGTGCTGAAACAGCATATCCGCCGTCTTTGCCCGGCATGGCAGTGAACTCGGCGTCTTTTAGCTGAATTATTACAGAGTCATCCGCATTTTCACCGTATGTATCCACTTCTATAATTTGTGAGAACTGGGTGGAAAATGTGCTGTCAAAAAGGCCGCCGTCATTTTCATTGAGAAAAATAGCCGTTGTAAATGCCTCGGCCTTTATGACGAGCTTGTTGCCAACTGCTTTTGCATCCTGGACCCATATG
>JAAYWX010000183.1 GCA_012516225.1 Clostridiales bacterium | reverse complement strand
GAGTAATTAACTCAAACGTAGTGTTTAATGACGGGGAAATTGTAGAAATCCACGTTCTTTCGGATACTTCACGCTCTCCGAAGCAGATTGTGCGCGATATACAGTCTTTATTTATGGCACAGTTCAATAGGGAAATTGACCATAAAATTGTAAGCGTTGCCCAAATTGAGTATGAAGTTAAACCAACGGGCAAGCCCACATCAAGATTTATTATAGAAGCTGTTACGGTGGCTAAAAAGAAAGACAAAACGGAGATAGAGGTTTCTCTTTCGTTTGAGGAAAAGCTTTTTGTTGGCAAATATACTGCATTAAAGGACAATTATGATATTTACAGAGGAATTGCGCTTGCCACGCTGAACGCAATAATTCTTGCATCTGATAGTGTGCAGACATTTTCCGTCCTGGATGTCAAGTTTACCGATATTGCCGGCAGCAGAACGGCCATAGTATGTATCTCACTTACCAATTCTACAAATGCAGCAAATCGCTTTTTAGGAGCTGCGTTTTCGTTTGGGGACGATGATATTGCCGTAGTCAAGGCCACGTTGAACGCGCTCAATAGGAAAATTGGTTATAACTGATTTTTCACTACCAACTTAGGAAAAAACGGGTTCGCAAAAAGCGAAGCGGATATAGCCTGTTTATTAGCGGAGAACAGAGTTCTTTATAGGAGGCTATATCAGTATGAAAAAGGGTTCTGTACTTGCAGCACTGACCGCGCTTTTGTCTGTCATTGCTTCTGCTGGCGCGTTGTTCTCTTGGCACTAAAAAGCCCTGTGCCCTCCGCTTGAGAGGGCGGAATCTTTTTCAAATTTATTTGCGAACCCGTTTTTTAAGCGTTTTAGTATTATTGCAGGAGTGAAAAATATAGATGAAACCCATCGCAAAAGCCTATGCTGTCACTGTTTCTATTATTGGAATTTGCTTAGGCTTATACTGCACTCATATAACGTTTTTGAATTTAGCTCGAAGCAGCAATTTGACCAAAGAAATTGTTCAGCTTGTTATATTGTTTCTGCTATCGCTTCTTTGCAGATGTCTCCCTATATACATAAGAGAAGACTACGCGATAGATATGGCTTTTATTAGCTACTTTACAATGATACTATGTAAAGGCCCATATATTGCTACAGCTATAGTTTTAATTGGCTCCGCTTTTGTTGTTGTGCCTACCCCCGGTCCTCAAAAGAAACTAAAGCACATTTTCAATACTGCTCCGATAAAAACCGCTTTTAATACAGCAAATTTTTGCATATCTGTTTTTTTAGGGGGAAAGATATTTATTTTATGTGGCGGAATAGTCGGAGATATTTCTTTTCCGGGAATACTATTGCCGTCTGCAATTATGATTTTACCTATTCTTACAATAAATAGCTTTATTTTAATTCTTCTTTTTAAGCTCAATATAGGAATACCCCTATGCCGCTCGGTGCTGAAAAATTTGATAGATTTTCTGCCCAGCGTTGTGGCAGCCGCACCTATAGGTTACTTTATAGCAAAATTTTTAATTATGGACGGCGGAGAGTATATGGTAATCCTTTTTATACTGCCACTGCTGCTTGCCAGATATTCGTTCACTCTTTATGTAGACGTCAAGCAAAACTATTATGTTATGCTAAAAACCCTTACATACTCCCTTGAAGCGAAAGATGAATATACGAGAGGCCACTCTGAACGCGTAGAGGAATACGCGAAAAAACTTGCAAAGGAAATGCGGCTTTCGCAGACACAGATCGAAAACATTTCTGTTGCGGCACTTCTGCACGATATAGGAAAAATCGGCATTGACGAGAGCATTCTCAGAAAGCCGGCAAGCTTGTCTCCGGAAGAAAGGCTTGTAATACAAAAACATCCCGAAATCAGTGTCAGCATACTTAAGGAAGTAAAGCTTGCGCCCGTTGTTTTTGACATAATTCTACATCACCACGAACGGTATGATGGCAGGGGATACCCCTCCGGAAAAGGCGGGGATGAGCTGCCGATTGAAGTATATATTTTGGGAGTTGCGGATACTTATGATGCCATAACGAGCACCAGACCATACAGCAGAGGCAATTCTCCGGAATATGCAAAACAGGTAATAATCGAAGAAAAAGGAAAGCAGTTCCATCCTAAGGTAGTCGATGCCTTTGTTAGAGCGTATGAAAAGGGAAATATGCAGATGGCAAGGCGGGACGATGAGGAACACGAACTGCTTTTTATTAGACTTTTCGAGAGGTTTTGGAAATGCTCTTATTTTTCGGATTAGTATTGGGACTGGCTGCCGGGGCGGCTGCCAAAGGAAAATTTCTTCGGCTTAGTGCCTTGCGGGGGCTTTGGTTTGCGGCAGCTCCGCTTGCTCTAAACCCTATAATAAGGTTTTGCCCTCAAATCCCGTTCTGGGCCAAAGCGGTTGTAATTACCGCCATATATCTGCTTATAATAATGTTTGCCATTTCCAACAGAAGGTATTTGACCGCGTCCTCATCTATTGGGCTGGGGACATTGTGCAATTATATCGTTATTGCGGCAAACGGCTTTCGTATGCCAGTATCCGCCAAGGCACTTGCCGTATATACCGATATTTCAGCCCAAAGTGTATATCTGAAGCGTCCAGACTACTTTATTGCTGAAAACGGAGCGCGTCTTTTGTTTCTTGGTGATGTTATCTATATACCTCTGCCATTTATGAAGAGCTTTATAAGCGCCGGGGATATATTTATAGCAGCAGGCGTATTTCTTCTCGTACTTACGGTTATGAAAGACGAAAATGCGTTCAACGCAGAGGTTAACAACGAAAAACACATATAGTCAAGGATAATGAAATAATGAAAAGTCCCTGTAGGCTCCGAGAGCTTACAGGGATTTGTTATTCTTCATTTTCAGCCGCAAGCAGAGAAAGCCCCTTAACGATCCCCCGCATAAGACTGAAATATTCGTCTGGAGGGGGGCATGGGTTGGAGCGCAGCCATTTTGTAAGCGTAGCAAGCGAAATTTCAGAGCAGTACTGCGAGAGCAGATCAAGATTGTCGTTCTCAGGAAACTCGTCTTCAAAATATGCCTTTACCGTGGCCTGGAACAGCTCCTGATAATATTCTCCGAACGAGTTTTGACCGGTTACGGAAAGAGCGTTTTTGTAAAATGTACGGTTCTCGTAAAAATATGTGCAGAGTCTGCGATAAAGCTCAGAAAAAGTGGGTGGCTGGTTTTTTATAGTAATCTCAATAAAATCGTGATAAAATATCCAGTTTACAAGGTCATATTTGTCCTTAAAATGATAATAAAAGCTTTTTCTGTGCATTCCACAAAGTTCGCATATATCTGAAACACTGATTTTCGAGAAAGGAGTATTCATCATAAGCTCCTTCATCGTTGAAGCGAGCGCCTTTTTTGTAATGTTCGACTCTGACATATGCGGTCCTCCAAACAGCAGAAAGGCAGGGGCTGAATGTTCTCTTTAATGAGTATTAAATAAGCACCTTTTTTTATTCTATCATATAATATCTTTCTCTTCAAGCATAAGCTGTCTCGTTAGCTGGGTTACGACATGGGAGCACAAAAGCATTCCCGCTGTGGCAGTAACCCAGACAAGGCTTCCCGGAATACTGCGCCTTCCCGGAGGAGGGGTTTCCTCACATTCCGGCTTAAGCGGAGATTCTCCGCTGTAAACAACCGGAAGGTGGAGTATTCCTCTTTTCCTTAGTTCTTTCCGGACAACGCGGGCAAGGGGACAGCCCTCAGTTTTTGAAATGTCCGATATTTTTAAATCTTCAGCCCGAGTTTTGTTTCCTGCTCCAAGCGCCGATACAATGGGAATGCCGCGTGAGGCGGCGGTTTCTATAAGATCAAGCTTGCATGAAACAAGGTCTATGCAGTCCACAATATAATCGTAACGGCGGCAGAAAAATTGTTCTCGTACGGACGGCTCATAGCGGGCGGCGATGGGGTGAACAGAAATGTCTGGATTTATATCTCGCAGTCTTTCGGCCATTACTTCCGCCTTCGCCTTGCCGATTGAAGAAGAAACTGCGCAAAGCTGGCGGTTTATATTGCTTTCGCTGACTATATCATGGTCTATAAGAGTTATTTCGCCTACTCCACAGCGTGAGAGCGCCTCTGCACACCAGCTGCCAACACCGCCGAGTCCGAAAACTGCAACGCTGCTGCTGCTTAGTTTTTCCATTGCGGGTTTGCCACGAAGCATTTCTGCTCTTATAAAACGCTCTGACATTTTTACCTCCGAATTTTATACAGTAAAAAATTCTAAAAAGCATCCGCGGCGCAGAAGCAACCCGTGCCGCGGAATTTTACGAACGTTACTTAATCAAAGAGGCTGTAAAACCAGTTGATACATCATATTTTTCAAGAAGTGCGGTTTTCCATTCGGAAAAATCTTTGCTGCGCAGATTGTCTTCAGCAAGTTTGTCGCGGTAAAGCTTACCGGGACCAACGTAATACATAACATGATATCCGCTGTAACTGCCGCTTTCACCGTAAACTATTCCCCTATCCCCGGGCTTTCTGCCTTCGGCAAAACACCAGTCGTTAAATTCTGCAACCATTTCGCCCTTAGGGACGTTTTCATACAGACCGCCGTTGGTGTTTGATCCGGAGTCTTCCGAGTTTTCTTTTGCAAGCTGTGCAAAACTTTCCTCCGTTGCCTCACCGGATTTCCATTTAGCAAGCAAATCTTCAGCTTTCTTTTTTGCGGCGGCCTTGGCTTCGTCGGTGTAACTGCCGTTTTTATCGGCAACGGCTTTTATAAGAATGTGACGGACATTAACCGTATAATAACTATTGTTGTCACGGGATATAAAATATAAGGCATAGTATCCGCTACCGGACTTAATAACCGTCGTATCGCCCGTTTTGCGAGAGGAATCCTTAAGCCAGTTAGCATAGTCGGACATAAGCTCGCTGCCTTTGGAAGTGCTTTCGGATGCTTCGGTCTTTACATTTTCAAGCACTGCCTGCTTGAAAGCTTCCGCAGAATCAGATCTTGATATAATAGCTTCTGCGGTGGATTTCGCCTTTTCCATTAATTCTTCCTCAGTTTCCGAGCCTGAAGGTGAAGCAGAGGGGGAAACCGTTTCCTTAATATCCGAAGCGCTTGAAACATCGGAACTTCCTTCTGAAGAAGACTTTGTCCCATCTATGAAGCAGCTAAGGTAAGTGTAATTGTCTAAATTATCCTTATTTTGTTCATAGTAAGATTTTATATCATCTGCCGAATAAGAGAAGGAAGCATTCTTATGTTCTGCATAGGCCTGAGCAATATAGCTTTTTTCGATAAGGGAACTTACGACCTTGACATTGCAACCTTTGCCGTAAACGGAGGCAAGATAGCTGTCCGCGTTTGAATAATCGCTACCTTCGTGGCTTGATTTAAGGGTTTCTATACTTGAATTGAGAGCTGCTTGATCACTGTCGCTGAGCTTGAATCCTTCTTTTTGTGCCTCTTCGTAAAGAGCGGTTATTTCTTTCATCTGGTCAAGAACGGATTCTTTAAAGAAATCCGCCCAAGTCTTGCCCTTTTCATATTCCTGCTTATTGTAAGGTTTTGCGGGATCTATGCCCATATATGAGAAATAGGGGCTGCTTTCAAGGTTTTTTACATAAGAATTATAGAAGAATCCATATTCTGCGGCAGTGTAGCTGACATCTCCGATTTTTACGGCAGTAAAGTTGCTGTAAAGCAAAGTTGAATTGAAAACAATGACAACCGCAACAATAACAGCAATGACAGCAACTGCTGTTATTTTGATGTTCCTGCTGCGTCTGTGGGCTTTTTCAATTTTCTTTTGGGCTATCTGGCGCTTTTCCGTACCTTCCTCGCGCTGCTGTTTGCGAAGCTTCTTTTGCTGCGATGCGCTCATTTATGCTATCATTCCTTTACTGATGAAAATACTAAGAGATTATAACCCAAATATCGGCAGGATTCAAGTAAAATCAGTAGTATTATTATATATTGTATATAATTAGTTTAGGAACTGTCTGAAATATCTATCATACTAAGCTTTTTGGACAAGCCGGTTTTTCAAAGACAACAAGGTTTCTTTAGAAATTCCACAGGATTCAAGATAAGAACAAATACCGCCGTACTCCTTGTTAATATGCGCTGTCAGACGGAGCATATTTTCCGGTGCTGTGCTGAAAAAAGGATCGTCAAGCGAGTTTATTTTGCCCTCTTTTAGCAGTTTTTCACATAAAGGCTGGAGATATATACCGCTGACGGAATAGTCCGCCGCAATATCGTAGTCGGATACTCCGCACAGCCCGAGAAGAGCCATTGCCGCAAGGCCGGTCCTGTCTTTTCCTGTGGCGCAGTGAAAAAGTACACAGCTTTCCGATTTTGACAGTACGGTTATAACTTCCCGCATCCACGAACGGCAGGATTCCACCATACGGATATAGTGGTCTGCCCAACAAAACTTTTTATCTGAAATACATATTCCCTTAGCGGCTGCCTCATCATATATTGGTATATTTATATACGAAACCCAAGCTTCACAGGAAAGCACGTCCGGTTTTGCTGAACATTCCTTAGATGAACGAAAATCGACTACAGACTTCAATCCATATTTTTTTAGCAGAAGCTTGTCTTCCTGCGTAAGATCGGCTGGAACATCGGAGCGTACAAATACGCCGAATTTTGTAACCCCGCCGGAAACCGCAAAACCTCCAAGATCTCTTGCGTTCATTAGACCTTTGACAGGCAGTCTTCTGTAATTAGTCACTGAAAAACCTCCCAAATCCACATTTGATTTCATTTTATCATATCGCTTCTTGTATATGTAAGAAAAAATATTATCGACATTTTTAGTCATAATATTATAAAATTTTTAGTTGACAAATGCATATAAATGTGCATAACTATGTTGGCATTGTTTAAAACTGCGCTGAATTAGAGTTTGTGACCATTAAAACATATAAGTTCATACGATTCCAAAGTTGTTGAATAGACACAACTATGTTAAAATAGTTTTGCAGGATATAATCGATTATATAATAAAAAAGGAAGGGAAAAATGCCAAACCATTCAAATGAACTGAACAACTTGCGGCTTGCGGTGCTTATAGACGCCGATAATGCCCCTCGCGACTGCCTTAGGAGCGTCATGGAGGAGATAGCTATTTACGGTACACCGACAATAAAGAGAATTTATGGAGACTGGACGAGCCCCAATGTCGGCGGATGGAAGACGAGCCTTCTTGAAAACGCGGTTACGCCTATTCAGCAGTATGGCTATACGACAGGGAAAAATTCTACAGACTCCGCTATGATAATAGACGCAATGGACATACTGTATTCCGGAAAGACAGACGGCTTTGTCCTTGTATCAAGTGACAGCGATTTTACGCGCCTTGCAATAAGACTGCGCGAAGCGGGTATGTACGTTATCGGAATAGGCGAGAGAAAAACGCCTAATCCGTTTATTGTGGCGTGCGATAAATTTATATATATAGAAGTTATAAGAGACCGTTATAACAGGGAGAAGGACGAGGAACTTGCCCTTGCAAAATCTACGGAAAAGAAAGCTAAAAAGGCTGCGCCCAAAATAACGGCGGTTTCAGAAAAAAACTCGGAAAAACCAGGCCCCAAAAAGGTTCCGGACAGCGTCGTCGCACTTATAGCGGACTCCATTGCCGACCTTGCCGATGAGGACGGTTTTTCCGATATGAGCAGCCTTGGAAATCTGATTATAAAAAAGCAGCCGGATTTTGACCCGCGCAACTTCGGATTCGGGAAACTGAGCGCAATGCTTAAAGCCATCCCACGCTTTGAAGTTGAGGTCAGGCCGACAGCGGATCCTCATGTAAAGCCTATGTATGTGAAAGACAGGGAAGCAAACTCGTGAAGATAGCAAATGCGCCGAAAAAACGTAAACATAAGGGACTTATAATACTTATTCTTCTTTTTGCAGCAATAGCGGGAATTTTTCTCGACAGCCGATACAGAATTGCCGTTACAGAATATGAACTGAAATATGCCAATCTGCCTCAGATCTTTGAAAAATACAGCATTGTTCAGCTTTCAGACCTGCACCTTGCGGAATATGGAAAAAACAACTCCCGAATTATTGCGCTTACGGCAAAGCAGCAACCTGACATAATAGTGCTGACCGGTGATTTCATAAACATGAGCAGTACAAAGACCGGTGGGGCCCAGACGGAGGAGCTTAAACCGTTTTTGGAAGAACTGGTTAAGATTGCTCCGTGCTATTTCATAAGCGGAAATCATGAGTGGGCGAGCACCGAAATAGATTATTTGGCGGAGACGCTTTCAGAGCTTGGAATAGTTTATTTGAGCAACGAATTTGTTTTTCTCGAAAAAGACGGGGAAAGCATAATGCTTGCCGGAGTTGAAGATCCCAACGGTCCTGCGGATATGATAAGACCAGACAGCTTTGCGGAGATAATGCGGCGCCGATACGGCGACAAATTTAAAATACTTCTTGCGCACAGGAACGATTGGATGAAAAAATACCCCGCTCTGCCCGTTGACCTGATTATATGCGGACACGCTCACGGCGGAGTTGTTAGAATTCCCTTTATTGGAGGGTTATTCGGAACGGGTAAAGAATTTCTGCCTGAATATGATGCGGGAGTATTTAACGAAGGAAACTATGATATGGTCATTTCGCGCGGACTTGGAGGGAATAAGCCTATGCCGAGATTTTTGAACAATCCCGAAATAGTGACAATCATACTGAGAAGCGCATAAAAAATTCTTTTAAAAATGTGTCATAAGTTTGCCGTTCCCGCATATATATATAGAG
>JAAYWX010000182.1 GCA_012516225.1 Clostridiales bacterium | reverse complement strand
TCAACGTTCCCCTTCTTGCTCCTGCTCCAGCTCGTCTTTAATTTCCTTAAGTATTTTTAAATCCGACTTTTCCGTAAAAACAAGCTTTTCAAACATATCCGGCCTGCGTTTCATCGTGCGTATAATCGACTGCTTGCGCCTCCATTTTGCTACATTCGCATGATGCCCGCTCCGCAATATTTCGGGCACGCTTCTGCCTTCCCATACTTCCGGTCTTGTATACTGGGGGTACTCGAGAAGACCGTCCCAATGACTTTCTCCAGTAAAGCACTCTTCGTCGGACAGAACTCCCGGAATCATTCTGCAAACACAGTCTGCAACAGCCATAGCAGGTATCTCTCCTCCCGTCAGGACAAAATCTCCTATAGAAATTTCTTCATCCACGCACGCTTCAATAAAGCGCTCGTCAACTCCCTCATAGTGCCCACATATCAGAACAAGATGATTATAATTGTCTTTAAGCTGCCGCGCTTTTTCCTGATCAAACTTTTTTCCTTGCGGGGACATATATATTACGCGTGTTCTGCGCTCTCCCGCACATTCCAGTACAAAGTCAAGGCAGGACTTTAGCGGCTGCGCCATCATGACGCACCCCCATCCTCCGCCGTATGGATAATCGTCCACCTGTCCCTGTTTGTTTTCGGTAAAATCTCTTATCTGGATACAATTTATCTCTATAATACCTTTTGCCGCCGCTCTACCCAATATGCTTTCTCCAAGCACCGCCCGCATAGAATCCGGAAACAGCGTCATTATATCAATGCGCATAAGAGGGTTTTGGGAGGTATTTTCCTCAGTATAGGCAGAACTTCCTATTTCGTTGTTCTCATTCATTGTCCGAACCTCCAGTGCGTTCAGCCTTATTTTGCGCTACATTCCCTCAATAAGCCTTACGGTAACGACGCCGGCCGCAACATCGGTTTTTATAATAAACTGCGGAACTGCCGGAATTAAAATTTCTCTTTCTCCGGTAACCACATACACATTGCTTGCGGGCATTTGAAGAATATCGGTGAGCTTTCCGATTTTATTTCCGTTTTCGTCCACAACGTCAGCTCCGATAATATCCTGAAGGAAAAAAGAACCATTAGGAATTTTTGCTTCCGCTCTGTCAATATGAATTATTCTGTTTTTAAGCGCCATTGCAGCGTTTACATCGGAAACGCCTTCAAGCTGCGCTATAAAAAAGCCGTTGTGAACCCTGCCCGAAAGCAGCTTATATGGTTTTTCATCGATATACAGATACCTGAAACTTTTTAAAAAATCCGCGCTGTCGGCCCAAGGTTGAATTTTAACTTCTCCTTTGATCCCGTGTGTATTAACAATTTTTCCTGCTTCAAGATATTTTCTCATTTAAACTCTCCGTTAGAGATAATACAATTTCAATTATCGCATAAGTTACCAGACTAAAAAAGAAAAACGCCTAAGGGGGAACAAAGTCCCCCTCAAGCGTTTCAGTCCATGATTTCCACGGATACACTTTTTCCCTGCCTTTGAGCAACCGCCCGCATAAGAATACGTATTTCTTTGGCGATTCTTCCCTGACGGCCGATAATTTTGCCCATGTCGCTTTCAGCAACTCGAACCTCAAAGACGGTTTCCGCATCGGTGTTCCTTTCGGTTACACTTACCTGGTCCGGATTATCGACAAGGTTTTGCGCGATATAGGTTAAGAGTTCTTTCATGCCTGCGTAATCTCCTTAAAGCACCTCTGCTTTTTTAAGCAAAGCCCTAACAGTTTCTGTGGGCTGTGCACCGTTGGCAATCCAATACTTTGCGCGCTCGCTGTTAACCTTAATTCCCGAGGGGGAAGCAAGGGGATCATAGGTACCAATCTCCTCTATGAATTTGCCGTCGCGCGGAGAGCGAGAGTCGGCAACGATAATTCTGTAGAAAGGGTTTTTCTTTGCGCCCATTCTGCGAAGCCTGATTTTGACCATTTATATTCACCTCCAAATCAATATCTTTTATATGCAAACGCCCATTTCAGCGGCGGTGCAAACTTTTAAAACGGGAAAGGCATCTTTCCATATCCCATTCCCATTCTCTTTGCCTTTTTTCCGCTTGCAGTCATCTGCTTTGTCATAGACTTCATCATATCGAACTGCTTTATAAGCCTGTTAACATCAACGACCGTTGTTCCGCTTCCGGCAGCTATACGTTTCTTTCTGCTTCCGTTTAGTATGGAGGGATTTTCACGTTCTTCCGGTGTCATCGACTTTATTATTGCCTCCGTATGGGCAAAAGCCTTCTCATCTATAGTCGCATTTTTCAGGGTCTTTGAATCGACTCCGGGTATCATAGCCGCAATATCCTTTATATTGCCCATAGACTTAAGCTGCTCAAGCTGTTCAAGATAATCGCTCAGAGTAAATTTATTCTGTTTCAGACGCTCGGCC
>JAAYWX010000478.1 GCA_012516225.1 Clostridiales bacterium | reverse complement strand
GGATTTCCTCCTGCTCCATTTTTCGCACAATGTCTACTGCATTGGAGGATGTACAGCACACATCCGACTCCGCTTTTACCTCCGCGGTGGAATTGATATAGCAGACGACCCCGGCTTTCGGATGAAGCGCTTTCATTGCCCTTACTTCCTCGGCATCGGCCATTTCCGCCATTGGGCATCCGGCGTCAATTACGGGCAGAAGCACCGTTTTATCGGGCGATAATATTTTCGCGCTTTCAGCCATAAACCTGACGCCGCAAAAGACGATCACATCCTCGCTGCACTCTTTTGCAAGCTTGCTTAAAACATAAGAATCGCCAACCGCATCCGCTATCTCCTGCACTTCCGGGCTTTGATAGTAATGCGCCAGTATAATTGCATTTTTTTCGGTTTTTAATAACCGAATTCGATTTTGAATGCTCTCCGTCATTTCGAATCCTCAGCCTCGACTCTATATGTATATACATGTGTCTTGTCATGTTTTGTAAAATACTATAGCACGAATAAGGACGAAACGCAAGGTGAAATTTCGATTTTTTCATAAATTTTATAGCGGCAACGGATTTTTCCGAATATGACCTGCCGATACAAAATCGCAGCGTTGCCCGGCATCAGAAAAACATGCTCTCCGAAGCTTGAAAAACAGCATAAAAAAATCCATGTGCGGTTCAAGCTCTGGCACATGGATTTTAAATTGCGTGATTGGTAAAAAACAGGTGCAACGAAGTTGCGGATTCCTACGATGCCTATGCCGATTGCAGAAGATTTGGTTCTTGTAAAGAAAATTTTCGGTAACAAAAAAGGAACAGAAAAAGACGATAGCTTATGAATTATTGTTTTTAATTACCGAATCGATATATACACATGTATAGTACATGTATAATTTTAAACATATTTGACAAGAAATACAATCACGGAAAAGCGGCGAAGAAATCCTAAACAAGGAGGATGGTGAGTTATGCAAAAGTCAATCATTCATACCGACGAGCAACAATGTATGGGCTGCAACAAATGCATCGCCAAATGCCCGGTGAACGCCAATGTTGCCAAAATAGTAGACGGGAAAAATAAAGTATCCGTCGACCCGCTCAGATGCATACAATGCGGAGAGTGTATAAGGGTATGCGACCATGGGGCGAGATACTATTCGGACGATACTGATGAATTTTTTAAACGGCTGGCAAACGGAGAAAAGATCTCTGTACTTGTAGCGCCCTCTGTACGCAATAATTTTTCTGATTATAAGAAACTGCTGGGACTGCTGAAAAAATCAGGAGCCAATCTGATCTACGATGTGTCGTTCGGCGCAGATATAACGACATGGGCTTACCTAAAGGCAATAAAAGAAAAGCAGATTTCCACGATGATTGCGCAGCCCTGTCCTGTGATCGTATCGTATATACAGCATTATAAAACAAAGCTTTTGCCTTATTTGGCACCCATCCAAAGTCCGGCAATGTGTGCTGCGATTTACATAAGAAAATACAAAAATAGCAATGACGATCTCGCTTTCATCTCACCATGTATCGCCAAAACAATTGAGTTTTCTGACTAGAATACATATGGCATGATCAAATACAACGTTACGATTTCAAAACTCAAGGAGTACATCGAAAAAAACAATATCAACCTATCCAGTTATCCGTCGGTAGATTTTTACGATACTCCGTGCGATTTGGGATTTGCTTTCAGCCGTCCCGGAGGGCTTAAAGAGAACGTCGAATTCCATATGGGAAACAGCGTCTGGGTAAAACAGGTCGAAGGAATCGATGAAGTTCTGGATTACTTCAGTCAATATGAGAAGCGGGTGTCTCAGAAAAAGAAGGTGCCGCTGCTTGTCGACGTGCTGAACTGTAAACTTGGGTGCAATCTGGGAACCGCGACGAACAGTAATGTCGATATCGATGAAGTGGATTACAAAACGAACGTGCTTAAGAATGAATTCATAGAAAAGCATAAGGACCAGTATAATTCATCATTGTTTGCAAGATTCGACAAGGAACTCATACTTGACGATTTTATACGCAGATATGCCGATAAAAGCCAAAATGTTTCTAATGAACTTCAAAAGAGTGTTGAAGATATCTTTATGGAACTTGGAAAAGACACCGAAGAGAGCAGAAATATCAATTGTTTTTCATGCGGCTACTGCAAGTGCAGAGAATTTGC
>JAAYWX010000181.1 GCA_012516225.1 Clostridiales bacterium | reverse complement strand
TTATAAATAATTAATATATAAAGATTTAGTTTGCCTTTTTGTCTATATATATAGGTTTTAGTTTGCTGTAAAGGATTTTCTGCTCGCTATACAGACTGTAGTAACCAGAAAGCATATAGGACACTGCACAAGATAAGGCAAAAACCGGTAATTGTTTCCCGCCAAAAAGTTCAGCGGCAAGCATGATGGATGCTATAGGGCAGTTGGTTACCCCACAAAAAACTGATGCTAATCCGAGAGCCGCACCTAAAGACGGTGAAAGACCAAGCAGAGGTGCCGCCGTGCATCCAAAAGTTGAACCTGCAAAGAATACGGGGATTATTTCTCCGCCTTTAAACCCAGCTCCAAGAGTGATTGCTGTAAACAGAATTTTAAGTAGAAAGGCTTCGGGACGAGCATTACCGGAAATAGCGGCAGAGATAACAGCACCGCCAGCACCATTATAATCTTTGGTAGAAACAATTAGTGTCAGCAAGACTATTATAGTTCCGCCGACTGCGGCACGCAATAAAGGATTCGGAAGAAATTTGTTGTAAAAATATGAAGTAAAGCGCATTACACGGCAGAACAGAACAGATAGCGCAGCAAAAAGTACGGCAAGAGCTATAATTTTAAGAAGAATTAGGAATGACAATTCAGGAATTGCGGGGATAAAGAAGCGTGTTGCGCTGACACCGAGAAAACTTGCAAGAAGAAATCCGATAATTGATGAAAGCAAACAGGGAACAAGCGCTGAATAGTACATTACTCCGACACTTATAACTTCCATGGAGAATACTGCGGCGGTAAGTGGAGTACCGAAAAGTGCGGAAAATGCCGCAGACATACCGCACATTGTAATGATACGGCTGTCTTTGTCATCAAGATGAAAAAGGCGACCTAAAGAAGAAGATAAAGATCCACCTATCTGAAGAATTGCTCCCTCACGTCCGGCAGAGCCGCCGAAAAGATGAGTTATAACAGTTGCGATAAAGACAAGGGGGGCAGTGCTCAGAGGGATCGCGGCGTTTTCGCGCACAGCAACAAGGACGAAATTTGTGCCTCGGTCTTTCTCCATCTGACATACACGATAAAGCAAAATAATTATGATTCCGCCGATAGGAAGGAGAAAAATAAGCCAGTCGTTTGAAATTCTCAAAGCCGTGACATAAGAAAGGGCGTAATAAAAGCCGGTGCTTACGCCGCCGACAATAAGACCAGTTATAAGGGAAAGAATAAGCCACTTTATAAATGTTTTAGGCTGACGAATGTGTTCTAAAAGAAGGGTTTTGTATTTTTTCATTTGTAAAAGAAACCTCTTATGTATAAGATACCTATTTATTATAGTGATTTTTTGTGAATCATTCAAGTGCTGGAAGGCAATATAATTTTTAAGTTGAAACAAAATGAGACAGGTAATATAATAAATTCGCATATAGCGTGACGCAAACTCGAAGGAGTGATTAAATGAGCATTGCGGATGAAATATTTATCCAAAACTGCAGAGATATTCTTGAAAACGGAGTATGGGATACAGATAGACCCGTCAGACCGAGATGGGAGGACGGATCGCCGGCGCATACGATTAAAAAATTCGGTATAGTAAATCGTTATGATCTGTCAAAAGAATTTCCAATTCTTACTATACGCCGAACATACTTGAAATCGGCAATTGATGAGCTTCTTTGGATATGGCAGGCAAAATCAAACAATGTCAGAGATCTGCGTACAAGAGTCTGGGACCAGTGGGCAGATGAAAACGGCAGTATAGGCAAGGCTTACGGCTATCAGCTTGCCATAAAGCACCACTATCCGGAAGGGGATATGGATCAGGTCGACAGAGTCCTTTTTGACTTGAAGAATAATCCGGGCAGCCGTAGAATTATGACTAATATTTATAACTTTGCGGATCTTTCAGAAATGGCGCTCTACCCTTGTGCGTATTCGATGACATTCAATGTATCCGGAAATACGCTGAACACCATATTAAATCAGCGTTCGCAGGATATGCTTGCGGCTAACAACTGGAACGTATGCCAATATGCGGTGCTTACGCATATGTTTGCACAGGTCAGCGGACTTAAAGTCGGGGAAATGATCCACGTGATAGCAGATGCACACATATATGACCGCCATGTTCCAATCATAGAAAAGATGATAAAAAATGAGCCTAAAAAAGCTCCCAAATTTATAATAGATGAGAGCATTAAAGATTTTTATAAGTTTACGCGCGATAGTTTCAGCCTTGAAAATTACGAGTACCACGAGTTTAACTGCAAAATACCCGTAGCCGTATAAGGGGCGGATTTTATAAACCAAATAGTTACGGAGGATTTTATGTACGCAATTGTCGCAGTAAGCGAGAACTGGGGAATAGGAAAAGATAATGGACTGCTCTTCACCATACCGGAAGACATGAGATTTTTTAGGGAAATGACTGTGGGGAAAACGGTAATTATGGGGCGAAAGACGCTTGAATCGTTTCCCGGGGGAAAACCGCTGAAAAACAGACGGAACATAGTTATAAGCACACAAGATGATTATTCCGCGGAGGGGATAGAAATTGTAAGCTCACCGCTAAAGGCGGTTGAACTGGTGGAAAACCTTCCGCCGGAAGAAGTGTTTGTTATCGGAGGCGGAGAGGTGTATAGAGCACTACTTCCCTTCTGCGATAAAGTATTCGTTACTAAAGTAAAAAAACGTCCCGAAGCGGACAGATATTTTCCGGATCTCGATAGCATGCCGGAATGGAAACTGACGGAAGTTGGAGAAGAAAAGGAGCACGAGGGGCTGAAATTCCGCTTCTGCGTCTACGACAGAATTTGAGAACACCACAACAATGACGGAAACAGGCAGGCAAATTTCGAAAAATATAATTTAAAATGCCTATTGACAACAAAGAAGAAAACCGTTATATTTAACCCATACTTTCACTCGATAAATAATAAATAATAGCATTAAAGACGTTGATGGGGCC
>JAAYWX010000180.1 GCA_012516225.1 Clostridiales bacterium | reverse complement strand
TCTCTGTACGGATAGATAATTGCATATATTGAATCCATTATATCACAAAACTAGTGCAGACCAGATACTTTCACTGCTCCTGCCGCGCCCCTGCCCGCACCGAACTGCGGGTGAGGATTATATACTCCGCTGACGGCGATGCTATGCTGACTGCTCCCGGCGCATGGACCGTGAACAAAAAGAAAAGCGCGTCAGCGCTTCCTGATGCGGCAGCTTCGGCCGAGGTGTTTTTTGAGCAGCTGATATATGATGTCGGTTTCCTTAGGATTCAGCAACGCTTTGGGGATGACAAATGCCCGGCGGGGCGCCAGATGGATGTAGATGGCGTGGCGCGTTTCTTTCGCAAAAGCGACCCGCGCCCATTCCACTGTGGAGCTGCCGGCTTCGCCGGATTCCCGGATGCCCTTGCGGTCTATCACCAGCTCAAACGCGCTCTTGAGCGCGGCGCTGGCCTGGTACCGGCGGCGCGCCTGGCTGTTCATCATCGCGGCGTTGGCCAGCGAGATACCAACGGCAAACGACACGACCAGCGGCACTATATAGTAAAGCGTATCGGGCCCGGCCGCATGAACGCCGAAAATCATGAACAGGCACAGCGCCATTATCAGCGCGACAAACAGCAGCGGCATCACCACGAGCGTCCTTAAGTGCGTATAACGGTTATATAAAACGTAGTCCTTTTCCGACAGCGTGTAGGTTTTACGAAATTCCATCTGCGGCTCCATCAAAAAATAATTGAGTTTATGGTAGCATAAGACAGGCGCAGAGTCTATAATGTTTTAAAAGGCTCCATACAGCTCATGCTAAATTAACGGACGCCATATAAAGCCAAAAACCGGCGCATCTGAAAGCATTTTCCTCCCAGGAGTTTTTTAATAAAACTGTTGACGCGCCGGATGTTTTGATATAGAATATCTCTTGCACGTTGACGCGGGGTAGAGCAGCTTGGTAGCTCGTCGGGCTCATAACCCGGAGGTCGTGGGTTCAAATCCCTCCCCCGCAACCAATTTGGCATAACCCGATTGAATTTTTTCAGTCGGGTTATATATGTGGCGGCGTAGCTCAGTTGGCCAGAGCATTCGGTTCATACCCGAAGTGTCACCTGTTCGAATCAGGTCGCCGCTACCAGGAGTTGATAAGCCCTCGGGAGAGGGCTTATTTGCTTGGCGGAAAACCGCAGGTTTTCCGCCAGTTTACCGATATTATGAAGTTCCTCGTGCCTCGTAACTACATAATATCGCAAGGTGTTGGCTGCGCGGGCCCAACCCGTCCTGTCCACGAAATTGTATTAAGGACTTTATGGCTATGGGAAGCCTTTGAGAGAGGTTTTAGTTGCTTTTGGATTTTGATATGGTGTTTTAGGCCATTGAAGATAATTCCCTGGATGGAAATTATTGAAATAATTTGTCGAAGCTGATATACTTAATAAATGAGAGAAGCAGTTAGGCCTATTGAACCTATTCAATTATATTGAAAGGCATAATATATCGGATGAAGGGCTTGTTCCTGTAAAAAATTCTAGGGGTCTACCAGTTACAGATGCAATATAAAAAGTGACAGTCCTGCAATATTTACTATATGTATTGAATTCCCCACTTGGTAGACAATTGGCGGAAAAGAAGACTTTGGGCAAGGGCGTATCACCGTGCAATCTTAACTTGATTTTTATACGGGAGTTATTATTTCCGCTTCTACCACTTGCCGAGAAAAGCGTAACGTTGCCTAACTTAAAGAAAACCTACCCATGTACGAAAAGTTTAAAAGGTGAGTAAATGAGTATTAATCAACCGCGCTGGAAAATACCGGAGTATACAATAAGGCAGATTAACGACGCTGGAAGAACTGTTAGAGATAATGCATCGGCAAAAGAGAAAAAGGATCAGGCCATCCAAGTCATTGACAATTGGCGTTCAGCGCATGCATACCCGCTTCATGTGTTCTATATGAATTTAAGAAAAAAAGCTGGAAATCGATCAGATATTATTGTTGCTGAACGATTGAAGCGATTAGATTCTATCATTGGAAAACTTCAGCGTGAAGATAGAATGGATTTATAT
>JAAYWX010000179.1 GCA_012516225.1 Clostridiales bacterium | reverse complement strand
TCCCAAACCTTTGTCCGCAAGGATACTTCAGATTATTGCACCGAAGGCACTGTCAAGCGTGCATATAGAAAATATACGCAGAATAGCCGCAGGAGAAGATCGCCATGCCTATGCCGATGTTCCCGGGATGCGCGTTTCCCGCGATTATGGAAGGCTGATTTTCGGAGGAGAAGAGCCCCGCGGCATCGTTGAAAGAGAGCTTGCAATAGGCGGTATAACGAAAATTCCGGAAGCGGGGGTTGAAATTTCCTGTGAATTAATAAAAAATTGCAATGAAATTCATAATTCATTTAACATTTTCTCCTTTAAAAATGATAGCATCTGTGGTAGAATATTTGTCAAGTCCCGTTCAGAAGGGGAAAAAATCCGATTAAACGGGAGAAAATGCACAAAAACTCTGAAAAAACTTTTTTCTGAAAAAAAGCTAAACGGTATAGGAAAAGGACTTGTTCCGGTTTTATATGATTCTATGGGGCCTGTTGCCGTCTATGGCTGTGGGATTGCGGAACGTTGCAACCCAAAAGCGGGGGATGACGTTTTGAGGGCGGAAATAAGGCCGCTTGATACCGGTAGCAGCAGATAAAGAGCCGGAAATTATAAATTATAACTGCAATATATTAGGGAGAAAGACTTGATGACAAACGATATACTCAAGGTCCTGCTGACAAGGGAACAGCTGGAAAAGCGCGTTAAAGAGCTGGGTGAGGAGCTGACTGAAAAATTTGACGGAGAGGAACCCATATTTATCGGCGTTTTAAAAGGAAGCTTTATTTTTATGGCAGACTTGATAAGAAATGTTGACTTGAAATGCTCCATGGACTTTATGGCTGTTTCCTCCTATGGTAACGGTACGACTTCTTCCGGTGAAGTTAAAATCAACAAGGACCTGAATGAAGATATTGCCGGTCGCCATGTCGTTATAGTGGAGGACATACTCGACAGCGGCGTGACTCTGAATTACCTCTGCGGCTATCTTAAAAACAGAAAGCCTGCGTCTATTACGCTCGTAACGCTTCTTGACAAGCCCGCAAGAAGGAAGTCACCAGTTAAGGCCGATTTTGTCGGGTTTGAGGTACCCGACGAATTCGTTGTAGGTTATGGGCTTGACTATGCGGAAAAATATCGCAATCTCCCCTTTGTAGGGGTATTGAAACCCGAGATTTACTCGGAATGAACTGTATTGTAAATCTCCGCAAAGAAAGCGGAAATGAAGCGTTTAGCGCAAAGGAAGTGATTTCAGCTTGAAGCAAAACGGCAATCAGGCCAGAGATATCGGGTTTTATGTTCTTATTCTCGTAATTTTGCTGGCGGCGATTTTCACCATGACATCGCAGAATAATGCCGCCGAAGACATTAAATACTCGGAAATTAAAGACTTGTTTGAAAAAGAACAGGTTGAGTCGTTTGAAACGGTAGGCGATGAAATAACCCTCCATTTGTATGAGCCGTACAACGGCAGCGATACGGTTACATCGAAACTTTATTCGGTGGATTTTTTCCGTCTTGAGATGAGCGACCTTATACAGCGGCAGCATGAAAAGGGAATTATCAAGGATTACGACTACAACGAACCCTGGACGGCACCGTGGTGGGTGACGTTCCTGCCGTATCTTGGCGTACTCGTGGTGTTCGGAATATTGTGGTACGCCATGATAAAGACGGCCGCAAAAAACGGCGGAGCAGGAGGGGCTATCAAGTTCGGGAAAGCAAGGACAAGGCTGGGAGCTGACGAGAAGAAAAAAGTTACCTTCAACGATGTTGCCGGAGCGGAAGAGGAAAAAGAAGAACTTCAGGAGATTGTCGGCTTCCTCAGAAACCCGTCATCCTATGTGCAGATGGGTGCAAGAATTCCGAAAGGCGTTTTGCTTGTTGGACCTCCAGGAAACGGAAAAACACTTCTGGCAAAAGCTGTTGCCGGAGAAGCGGGAGTGCAGTTCTTGTCGATATCGGGCTCTGACTTTGTCGAGCTTTATGTCGGCGTAGGCGCATCGCGCGTCCGTGACCTGTTTGACCAAGCAAAAAAGATCGCACCGGCGATTATATTTATAGATGAGATTGACGCCGTCGGACGTCAGAGAGGCTCCGGACTCGGCGGAGGGCATGACGAAAGAGAACAGCCGCTCAACCAGCTTCTCGTTGAGATGGACGGCTTCGGAAACAATGACGGGGTCATTGTTATGGCGGCAACCAATAGGGCGGATATTCTGGATAATGCACTTCTGCGCCCAGGACGTTTTGACCGTACGGTATATGTGGGATTGCCGGATGTTCGCGGCCGTGAGGCTATTTTAAAGGTTCACGCGAGGGGTAAGCCGCTCGGCGATGATGTTAATTTGAACAGCATAGCAAGAGGAACTCCCGGATTTTCGGGAGCAGACCTTGAGAATCTTTTGAATGAGGCAGCTATACTTGCTGTAAGGCGCGGGAAGCGTTTTATAACTCAGCCTGAAATAGATGAGGCTATTCTGAAAGTTATTGCCGGTCCGGAAAAGAAAAGCAAAGTTATGTCCGACAAAGCTAAAAAGCTTACTGCATATCACGAAGCTGGGCATGCGGTAGTTGGGCGCTTTATGAAACTTAACGAGCCGGTACAGTATATAACTATAATTCCCCGCGGACCTACTGGAGGAATGACGGTTTACCGTCCGGAAGAAGACAAGGAAAATTATAAGTCACGCAGTGAAATGTTTGCGGATATTGTAGTGGCCCTTGGAGGCAGAACCGCGGAACGTCTAATGCTTGATGATGTTTCCACCGGAGCTTCGGGCGATATTCAAAGCGCCACAAGAACGGCAAGGTCCATGGTTACTATTTATGGATTTTCCGAGAAGCTTGGTCCAATTTCATTTGAGGATGCAGGACACAGCATATTTATAGGACGCGATTTTGGAACCACCAAGAGCTATTCAGAAGAAACCGCTGCCGTTATAGACGAGGAAGTAAAGCGCATATTTGACGAAGCAGGGAAAAAGTGCGAAGAAATTCTCACCGAGCATAGAGATTTGCTTATAGCCGTTGCCGAATACCTGCTTGAGCACGAGTCAATGGAAGGAAGCGACTTTGCATTCTTATGCGAGCATGGATACCTTCCGGAAAAAACCGACAAGAGCATTACCGAAGAAGTTAAGGCTGAGAGTATCAGCTCTGGCAATTTCTTTTCAGGCAGTTCGGAAAACGACTTAGGAAAACAGGAAACTGGAAAATATATGGATAACGACGGGTATAAATAAGCTAAAGGGCGGAAGTTTTTCCGCCCTTTTCAAAGAAAATCATGATACCTCGGCGCTTCATAATTTTGCAAGCGCTTTGCTACAGAGAGGAATGGTCGCAGAGATGAAACTTGGCATTGTTGGGCTGCCGAACGTCGGCAAAAGTACACTTTTTAACGCGATAACAAATGCGGGAGCGGAATGTGCAAATTACCCGTTCTGCACAATCGACCCTAACGTGGGGACTGTTGCCGTTCCGGATGAGCGGCTTGATTTTTTAGCGGAGCTGTACAGCCCTAAGAAGTATACGCCGGCGGTTATTGAATTTGTGGATATTGCCGGACTTGTAAAGGGGGCATCAAAGGGAGAAGGACTTGGCAACAAGTTTTTAAGCAACATACGAATGACAGATGCAATTGTCCATGTTGTACGCTGTTTTGACGATGAGAATGTAATTCACGTTGAGGGCGGCTGTGACCCTGTCCGCGACATTGAAATAATAAATCTTGAACTGATTATGGCAGACATAGAGATGCTTGAACGCAGGATAGACAAGACAAAAAAAGCCGCCAAAAGCGGGGACAAAAAGTTTCTGCGAGAGGCGGAGGTTTTGGAAGGGCTGCTTGAGCATTTAAACAGCGGAAAATGTGCAAGGACATACAAATGCTCACCGGAAGATATGGAAATTATATCAGAAAGCGAGCTTCTTACCCTGAAACCAGTAATTTATGCCGCAAATATGGATGAGAAAGGCTATGCGGCCGGAGTGCGGAATAACAGGTATTATGTGCAGGTTAAGGAATATGCGCATTCCGAAGGCTCACAGGTGCTTCCTATCTGCGCAAAGGTAGAGCAGGAAATTGCGGAACTTGAAGACGAGGACAAAGCTCTTTTTATGGAAGAGCTTGGAATGACGGAAAGCGGACTTGACCGTCTGATCAAATGTTCTTACAATCTTCTTGGGCTTATTTCTTTCCTTACAGCGGGGAGCGATGAAGTTCGGGCGTGGACAATAAAAAAGGGTACAAAAGCGCCTCAGGCTGCCGGCAAAATCCATACGGACTTTGAACGAGGATTTATCCGCGCCGAAATAGTGGCATTTGACGATTTGAAAGCCTGCGGTTCCATGGCCGCCGCGAGAGAGAAGGGGCTTATTCGCTCTGAGGGTAAAGAATATGTAATGCAGGACGGCGATGTTACATTGTTCCGGTTTAATGTATAATATAAAGTCCCATCTATTTGCGACACATTTAATGGTTGCAAAGAAAAAGCATTTATTCAGGATATAAT
>JAAYWX010000178.1 GCA_012516225.1 Clostridiales bacterium | reverse complement strand
TATATAAGAGCGTACTGCGGCAAGCGCCTCCATACATCCGCGGTATTCTCCAAGTCGGCAGTCGTGCATTCCAAAGGGCGGAAGAAGGCAAAGACCACCGTTTAAGCGGCTCATATCCCAGTCCTTGCCGCTTCCGAGATGGTCAAGAAGGGACTGATAGTCCTTCTGCATAATAACTCCGACATCTCGTACTCCAGCATTGGACATTGATGAAAGTGCAAAATCGATTAGACGGTATCTGGAGCAGAAGGGCAGAGAGGCGCTTGTACGGTGAGCGACAAGCTCGCCAAGCGCGGGATACGAATGATAGGCGTAAACAATTCCATGTAAATCCGGCATTAAACGTTCTCCCTCTCCGAATAGATTATCGCGCCGGCGTCTATACGGGCGTTAGGTTTGACGATAGAGTCAGGGCCGCAAGTGGTTATTTTGGGACGGGTCTGACCGGCGGGAGGAGCGCCTACGACGGCCCCTCCGCCTATTCTGGCGTTTTCCCCGATTATTGCATATTCTATAACCGCGCCGGGTTCAATCACACAGCCGGGCATAAGAATGCTGTAGTTTACTATGGCGTTCTCACCGACAGCAACGCTGTTGCCGAGACCGGAGTTTTTGACACTCCCTTTGATGTCACAGCCTTCCGTTATTATGCTATGGTGGATTTCGGCATTTTCACCGATGTAATGCGGAGGCTTAATGGGACTTTTGCTCCTTATGGGCCATGTTTTATCGTAAAGGTCGATTAAGGAAGGCGACAGCATATCCATATTTGACTCCCAAAGGCTATCAATAGTCCCAACGTCACGCCAGTAGCCAGAGAAATTATAAGCCCAGAGCTTTTCACCGCCGTTAAGCATAGCGGGTATTATATTCTTCCCAAAATCCTTTTCAGAACACAGGTCACGCTCGTCAGCAATCAGATATTCTTTTAATTTTCGCCATTTAAAAATATAAATACCCATTGAAGCAAGGTCACTTTCGGCTTTCTTGGGTTTTTCGGTAAATTTGCGTATGAATCCTTCATCGTCCGTTTCCATTATTCCAAATCTGGAAGCTTCCTCGATAGGAACGCGAATAACGGCTATGGAACAGTCCGCATCGTGTGCCTTATGCTGTTTAAGCATATCGGCATAATTCATTTTGTATATGTGGTCGGCACTCAGAATAAGAACATAGTCCGGTTCCCACATTTCTATAAACTCAATATTTTGATAAATGGCATTCGCAGTACCCGAAAACCATTTTCCTATTGCCCCGACGACTTGATAAGGAGGGAGAATGAAAACTCCGCCTGTCTGGATATCCAGATCCCACGGCAGACCGGTTCCTATATAGCTGTTTAGCTGCAGGGGCATGTATTGCGTCAGAACACCTACGACGTCAATACCGGAATTTGCACAGTTGCTGAGCGGAAAATCAATAATACGATATTTGCCGCCGAAAGGCAGGATGGGTTTTGCTGCCCTGCTTGTGAGCACATGAAGTCTTGAACCCTGCCCGCCTGCAAGAAGCATCGCTATGCATTCCTTTTTCATTGCCGGACCTCCAATCTGTACTTATTATTTCCCGATTTCCGTTAAAGGCGTTAGCTTTTATATTTAGGATAACTGTTGTGGGGTGGCATTGCGCATTCTGCACATAAAAATAGCTGTAAGTGGATGAATGTCGATTGATATTGAACGAGATTGTCCGTGATGTGGAATTTTTTCGGTAAAAAAACAATCTCCTTCGCTTATTTTTCCGCTTCCGCCGAAACGTATTTCATCGGTTGAAAGAACGATGGTATATTTGCCGGAGCCGGTGAGACCAAGACGGAAATTTTTAGCTGCAGTACCGGAAAAATTGCAGAGAAATGTAAGTTCTCTGCCTTTTCTATCTTTTCGAATGAAAGCAATTATGTTCTTATCACGTTCGTCAGGACAGAGCCATTTAAATCCCCGGCTTTCAAAATCTAAGTCCCAAAGGGGCTTTGATGCTTTATAAAATATGTTTGTTTCCGCAAAGTAATTTTTAAGTGCCGCATTTTCCACATTTGAAAGCAAATCCCAAGGCAGTTCCGAAGAAAAGTCCCATTCGCTGAGCTGCCCAAGTTCAGCTCCCATAAAGAGGAGCTTTTTGCCGGGGTGAGCAAGCATATATGCCCAGAAAGCCCTGACGCTTGCAAATTTTTGCTCAGGATTTCCGGGAGCCTTTCCCATCAACGAGCCTTTCATGTGGACGACTTCATCATGCGAAAGGGGAAGGATAAAATTTTCCGAAAATGCGTACATTAGGGAAAAGGTCAGGTCGTTATGGCAGCCGGAACGGAAATAAGGGTCTGTTTTTAGATAACGGAGCGTATCATTCATCCAGCCCATGTTCCACTTTAGATTGAAGCCAAGCCCTCCGGCATTTGTCGGCGCTGTTACAAGGGGCCAAGCCGTACTCTCCTCAGCAATCATAAGTATGCTGTCATCGTATGCAAAACAGGTTTCATTAAGTTGCTTTAAAAAGTCAACCGCGTCAAGATTTTCCTTTCCGCCGTACTTGTTGGGGCGCCACTGACCGTTTTGCCTGTCATAGTCAAGGTAAAGCATTGAGGCAACGGCATCAACACGCAGCCCGTCAATGTGGTATTTTTCGAGCCAGAACAGGGCGGAGGAAATAAGAAAGCTTCTGACTTCACCTTTTGAAAAATCGAATATGCGGGTTCCCCAGCTCGGATGCTCCGCCATAAGAGGGTCGGAGTCCTCATAAAGCCGGCTTCCGTCAAACTCGACAAGTCCATGAGGGTCCTTAGGAAAATGCGCCGGTACCCAGTCCATTATGACACCAATTCCTGCTCTGTGGCAAGCGTCAATGAAATCCATTAAATCATGCGGAGTACCGAATCTTGAAGTTGCTGCAAAATATCCTGTGCACTGATAGCCCCATGAACCGTCATAAGGGTACTCGGTAAGCGGCATGAGTTCGATATGGGTAAAGCCCATATCACTGACATATGGGATAAGTTCTTCTGCCGCTTCCCTGTATGTCATGAAACCACCGGTTTTTCCGCGCTTCCATGAACCCAGATGCAGTTCGTAAATGTTCAGCGGACTGTTGTAAACTTTATGCCTGCGGCGATGGCTGAGCCATTTCTCATCTTTCCATTCATATCCTTCAATGTTATAGAGAATCGAAGCGCTGCCGGGACGCAGTTCTGAATAGTATGCGTAAGGGTCTGCTTTCCAGAGCGTCTGACCGTCCCTTGCGTTTATTACGTATTTATATGGCTCCATTTCTGAAAGCCCTTCGATTTCCGCTTCCCAGATTCCCCCGCTTATATAGGTCAT
>JAAYWX010000177.1 GCA_012516225.1 Clostridiales bacterium | reverse complement strand
ACTTGACAAACGCCGTATTGTCGTAATAACAGGATTTCAGGGCGTGAACGGCACTGGCGACATTACGACCCTCGGCAGAGGCGGTTCGGATACTTCCGCCGTTGCGATTGCCGCCGCTCTCCATGCTGATAAATGCCAAATCTATACCGATGTTGAGGGTGTTTTCACCGCTGATCCCAGAAAAGTTGAAAACGCGCGCAAGCTGGACGAAATAACTTATGATGAAATGATGGAACTTGCATCGCTGGGTGCGCAGGTTCTGCATAACCGCAGTGTTGAAATGGCAAAGCGGTACGGAGTCGATCTTGAAGTCCTTTCAAGCTATGTCAGGAAACCCGGCACAAAAGTCAAGGAGGTTGTAAAGAACGTGGAACAGATGAAAATAAGCGGTATCGCAAAGGACAACAACGTGGCGCGAATCGCGGTTGTCGGTGTACCCGATGAGCCGGGAATTGCTTTTAAGCTTTTCAGAGTACTTGCCAGCTCTAAGATTAATGTGGATATCATACTTCAGTCTATCGACAGAAACGGTACCAACGATATCAGTTTCACTGTTTCGGAGAGCGATTACGAAAGGGCTATGGAACTTGTTGCGGAACATAAGGATTCCATCGGATATAAAGACCTTTACGGCGATATAAACGTTGCTAAAGTCAGCATTGTCGGCGCAGGCATGCTTTCTTCCTCAGGTGTCGCCGCTATGATGTTTGAAGCTCTGAGCGAGGCGAAAATAAACATACAGATGATTTCCACGAGCGAGATAAAAGTATCCGTTCTAATTGAACAAAGCTGTGCCGATAAAGCTGTTCAGGTTATCCATAATAAGTTCTTCAATAATTGAAAATATTTTTATGCATAAAAAAGGGCGCAGGATACCTCCTCGCCCTTTTTTATTTATGTTTTATTTTCATGTCTTGGGAACAGTCGGCAAAATAGGCTTGTCGTTTTTCTTAACGGCATTTGCCGGAATGTCTTCGTCTAAAGTTACTTTTATATCTAAATATTCTCCGTCCCTGTAGATTTTCAGAGTAATGGTATCTCCTGCCTTGTACTTCTTTTTCTCACTGACAAGCTGTGTGGAGCTTTTTACCTCTTTACCGTTAATTGCCGTTATAATGTCTCCTATTTTCAGCCCGGCCTTTTCACTGCAACTTCCTGATTCCACAGAATATACATATGCGCCCTCAACCATGTTGTAATACTGGGCTACCGTACTGTCAACCGTTGTAACGGTAATGCCGAGGTTAGCCTTTCCGCTGACGTAACCCTGCGTTATGAGCTGATTGACAATGTCTGCAACATCGTTAATCGGAATTGCAAAACCCAGACCTTCAACGCCGGTGGATGAATATTTAGCTGTTACTATACCGATAACCTCGCCTTTGACATTATACACCGGACCGCCGGAATTTCCTTCATTAACTGCAGCATCTATCTGGAACATATTGTTTGTAATAGTCTGTCCGGTTGTCTCATCCTGCGTAGTTATCTCCCTGTCAAGCGCACTGACCATGCCACTTGTCATGCTGAAGCTAAGCTCGCCGAGCGGGTTTCCGATAGCGTAAACCGTTTCTCCTACCTGCAGATTGTCACTGTTACCCAAAGTTGCCGCTGAAAGTCCCGTAGCGTCTATTTTAAGAACCGCAACATCGCTGGAATCTTCAACGCCGACTATCTTCGCCGTATATTTGTCTCCATTATAAAGCATAACAGAAACCTTATAGCCTTCTTGATATGCTTTCTGAATTACATGATAGTTGGTTACAATATAGCCATCACTCGTTACTATAAAACCCGACCCGGAAACTGCGGACTTTGATTGTATTCCAAAGTAATTCGTATAAGTT
>JAAYWX010000176.1 GCA_012516225.1 Clostridiales bacterium | reverse complement strand
TATGTCCATTTGGAGTACGGACGTATATGATGCCAACATGAAACTTCTGGCCACAACCTATACGACTTACCCCAGTGCTTCCCAGGATATACCGTTGCTCACTTTTTCTATCTAACCTGCAGTTTTATTTGTCTATCATAATATTAAGGATTTCGATATCAGTTTCTCTCATACCGTCGTGCCCGAGGCGGCCAACGCTTACAAGAGTATTTTCAGCTCCTTTTTTTACAATTCCGTCGCCTCCGACAAACTGTTGTCCATCGCAATACATCTCATACCCTAATATTCCGGCATCCACAGCGGCGGCAATCTTCCCTGCACATGAGGCTTTTGCACCGTCACATATTATACCTGATACAATTGCAAGTGCATTTACAAGTGTGTGCGCAATTGCATCAAAAGATCCGTCCAGCAGATAAGCTATGCCGCAGCCTGCCGCCGCTCCCGCGTTAATCGCACCGCAATATGCGGAAAGCCGGCCTATGCGGGTTTTCTGATGAATGGCGATAAGATTTGAAAGAACCAAGGCGCGATACATCTTTTCTTCGCTTACATTAAGCCCGCGGGCATAGACAATAACGGGAACAGATGCCGTAATTCCCTGATTGCCGCTTCCGGAATTGATAACAACCGGCATAACGCAACCGCTCATTCTTGCATCGCTACCAGCAGCCGCCATGGCCTTTGCCCTAACCTTCAGCGAATTTTCATTGTGTGCAAGCAGTACGGATCCTATATTCGCTCCATAGTTGTTTTTAAGCCCTTCTTCGGCAATTGCCATATTGTATTTAATCTGGATATCCAGCATATCTTTTACATCAGAAATATCCACTGATTCAGCAAAGTCCAGAATCAGTTCTACAGAAAGGAAAGAGCGGTCTGTAAGTCCCTCTCCTCCATCACAGCTTGCCTCAGATTGCTGCAGTACTTCCCCATCTTTCTCAATAAGCACAATATTTGTGTGGTAGTTTACAATTCTTACTTTAGCATAAGATTTGTCTTTATAAACTGTAACTGCAATATCAAATATATAAGGGGAATTTGAAAGCCTGACTTCAATCTCTGTAGTTTCAAGATATTCCTTGATAGCAGTAATCTGCTCCTCCGTAACCGAAGAAATCACTTCCAGCTTTTTTTCCATATCCCCTGCAATTATACCTGCCGCAGTTGCTGTAGGAATTCCCTTCATATTTCCGGTATTTGGCACAATAACACTCTTTACATTTTTTATAATATTTCCGCTGGCTTCAACAACAACCCTGTCTGGTATCGCCCCCAATGTGTGGCGTGCAACAGCAGCACAATACGAAATTGCAATCGGCTCCGTACACCCCATAGCCGGTAAAAGCTCTTCCTCAAGAATTTTTAAGCATTTTTCATAATTTTTGTCTGTCTTTTTCATACATTTCACCTCAACATTGCTGTATATACAAAAATTATAAATACAACGGCGCAAATTGTCAATACATTTAACAGCATTTTCTGTCGATTTATCTGCATGTCATATAGTCTGTTTTAT